>JBAZDV010000001.1:0-24790 GCA_041654195.1 Candidatus Methanomethylophilaceae archaeon
TCTCTGTCGGAATTTCAATCGATGGAAAAGAACCAAAGGTCTTCCAAGCAGATGTCAAGGCCGGCATTTACGACGGTAAATTCTAAACATATTATGGGAGTTCGCTCCCATTCTCTCACTTTTTTTAATTATTTTGATGTTTGCGCATCTTCTGGATGTTACTTCCACCAGTAGCGGAAATAAAAACGGTTATCCTACTAATGACCAGACATAGTGATTAGGTGGAAAGATTAAATAGCATCTATCCTGTTGGGGGAATAAGCGATATTAATTCCATCTGGAATTGATTGAAGATAATATTTGAGGTGAAAAGAACATGGATCTGGATTGGATGTCATTCCTGACGGTCATCGTATTTGTCTTCGCTCTCGTTATGGTATTAGCAGGTATATTCACTGCATACTTTGGAAGCGGAAGAAGCAGGACCATTGGTGTCGTCTTGTTTGTCGTTGGATTGATAGTCGGTCTTCTCTGGGCTTACCTGGTAGGTTACAGCAACATAGCGATCTTCTCTGATGTTCATGCATGGGATGTTGTGTACGATGCATTTGTATACATAATCGCGGCACTCATCGGTGCACTCGTTGCTGTTGGAATCTTCCTGGTAGCAGTGATGAAGAGTTAAAACCCGTCGGGGACCTTCCCCGTTTACTTTCCTTTCACGCGGGCGGTTCATTGTGACCGCCGATCGCTTTTCTTTATTTCTGTCGGCTCTATGCTGTATGACCGAGACCACGATATCAATTATCGCGGCAATACGGAAAATCCTTTAATTCGAGAACAAAATCATCAAAGGAATAAATTCATAGGAAGGGAGGTCCCTTCATTGAATCTTAAAGAACAGTGTTAGCGATGCATTCGACGTTCTCGACGCCTGGAATTGAGCGCAATCCATCTTCGAGGTCACCGCCGACAGATCCGCTGGTATCATCGATAAGGAAACCAGCCGTAACTTTTTGAAGTCCGAATGCAACAGGTGCGATCTTCGTCTCGAGAAGTTTAACGCCACTAGGCATGACGCTGGAAATCTTTGCGATAACAGCGTTCAAGTCGATTTCGGTGTCTTCAGGCATAAGGTCGTAGGAAGCTACAATCTGACCCATCCAATCACCTTACGGTCCAACGAATCCGCATTTTTTGCATTCGTATTTAATGCCCTGATCGCGGCACTGTGCGCACCTGCCGATCTCTTCTGCACCACAGTTGGGGCATTTGAAAAATGTATTTCCGTTACCCTGAAGCCTGATGCCGCAAGAGGAACATATTTTGTCTGCCATGATTCGCGATATTATTACTTATATTTAAACAGCGAGGTTTCTAGGGCGGAAGCCCTTTTAGGAAATGATATATCCATCCTTTGGCATCAAAGTATATGGAGATACGTCCCGATTGTGTGCCCTGCTTGATGAAGAGGGTGCTGTTTCAGGCAAGGCTTTTGGACAATGGCTGTGAATATGATGCCATTGAGGCCGCAATGAAAACATACTCGGATCTATTCGGGCCCGGCAGGAATTCTGCAGCGGTAGCAACAGAGGTCCATAGGAGCGCGTACAAGGCAATGGGTTCCAGAGATCCGTATCTTGCTCTTAAGATCGAGGCGGACAAGGTTGCAGGCGAATACATGGATGTCGTTACGGATTATATTGACGGATCCGAAGACAGATTCGCTGCGGCAGTAAGGGTCGCAGTCATCGGTAATATAATGGATTTCGGTTCAGGTATCGCGATAGATCATCCAGATCAGTTCCGTGGGCAGTTCGATAAATTGCTGGCACAGGGTATTGGTTCAGACGATACCGTAAGATTCAAACAGGCCGTGTTGGACGCAGACACGGTTCTCTACATTTTTGACAATTGCGGAGAATCGCAATTGGACAAGTTCTTGATAAAAGAGATCAGAAATATGGGAAAACGTGTTGTTGGTGTTGTGCGGGGAGAGCCGATACTCAATGATGTTACGATGACCGATGCAAAACGCATAGGTCTTGACAAGGTCGTGGATCGTCTGGTGACTACAAATCAATTTGCGATCGGATTCGATCTGAGGAAAGTAGGCGAAGATCTGAAAGAAGAGATGTCAAAGACAGGTTTGATCGTTGCTAAGGGAATGGCCAATTATGAAGCTCTGTCTGACCAGATAACCGGAATGTCGGTGGTCTATATTCTGAGAACCAAGTGTATCCCTGTGGCTGAGTCCCTGGGCGTTCCTACCGAGATCAACGTTGTCCGTTTCGTTCCTTACGAATAGAACCCTTTTATCAATGAAGGACAATCAACGAGTGTTCTCATGACGTCAAAAGTCCGCCAAGCGGTTATAATGGTCGGTGGAAAAGGTACAAGACTTAGACCTTTGACATACGATCGCCCAAAACCGATATTGCCAGTCCTGGATAAACCTTGTATCGAGTATCTCATAGATTCATTCGCATGTTCAGGGATCGAAGAGGTGATACTTGCGTGTGGATACAGGTCCGAGCAAATGGTCCAGGCCATCGGAGATGGTACCAAGCAGGGCATATCAATAGTCTATTCATATGAGGACGAGCCAATGGGTACAGGTGGCGCAATAAAGCTGCTGGAGGACAGACTTGACGATGTTTTTGTCGCAGCGAACGGTGATGTATTCATCGATTTCAATCTGCAAGAGGAGATCGATGTTCATCTCAACAGTGATGCAACGGTGACCATTGCTCTTACACCGGTGGAGAATCCGTGTGAATTCGGTATTGCCAAGACGGACGAGACCGGAAGGATAATCGAGTTCAAAGAAAAACCAAAACCGGAGGAAGTTTTTTCCAATTTGATAAATGCCGGTGTTTACGTTGTGAACAAGGAAGTTATGGGTTTCGTTCCGAAGGGGACGATGTACGATTTTTCAAAAGACCTGTTTCCGCTGATCATGAAAAAGGGATACAGGGTACAGGGACACGTTATAACTGGATCATGGCGGGATGTTGGAAGGCCAAGCGATCTGTTGTTCTCGAATATTGAGACGGCAGAAAGGAAATACAAAGGTCATGATTGGAGTCCTCAGGTTACCTCATCGAAGACAAAGGGGTCATTATACGTAGGAGAAGATGCCAGAGCAACATTTTGTGATTTGGATTCCGCCGTGTTGTCAAAAGGTTGTCAGATCACAGATTCGATCATCAGGTCCTCTTTGCTCATGGCCGATTGTGTTGTAAGGTCAGCATATATAGAGAACAGCATACTGGGGGAGGGCTGTATTGTGAAATCAGGTGCCAGAGTAATAAATTCTATTCTCGGTGATAAGACGGTCGTCTCCGAAAAGGCGATTCTCAAAAATGACAGTGGGATGAAAAATGCATAATCAGATCATACGTGCCAGGGCTCCTCTGAGGATAGGCATTGCAGGAGGAGGTACCGATGTGGACCCATATGCTTCCATGAAGGGAGGAAAGGTCCTCAATACGACCATTGACAAATATGCCTACTGTACGATAGTTCCGAATGGAACAAACACAATGACTGTAAAATCCCTTGATTATGGTAAGTACGAAGTGACATTGGACGGGGGTCCCCTATCTTATGATGGAAACCTGGATCTTATCAAGGTCGTCACGAATCATTTCGGCATATCGGAGGGATTTGACATGTTCATTCATTCCGATGCTCCACCAGGCTCAGGGCTGGGAGGCTCTTCCACGGTTATCGTTTCAATATTGAGTGCGGTATCAGAATGGAAAGAACTGTATCTTTCAAAGTACGAAATGGCAGATTTGGCATATCGCCTGGAAAGGGAGAAGTTAAATCTGAAAGGCGGCAAACAGGATCAATATGCTGCAGTTTTCGGTGGTTTCAATCTTATGGAATTCAGCAAAGAGGGCGTCCGTATCAATTCGATAGATATGAAAGAATCGACAATAGATGAATTACAATATTGTTCGCTGCTTTGCTATACCGGTAGAGCCAGAGAGTCTGCAAACATCATAGAATCGCAGGTAAAGAATTTCAAAGATGGTATGAACGAAGATGCCCTTGATGAAAGCAAAAGACTCGCGGTCGATATGGGTGAAGCTTTGAAAAAAGGAAAAGTGCATCTTGTAGGCGAATTATTGGATCAGACATGGATGTATAAGAAAAAATTCACGTCAAAGATATCCAATCCGCAGATAGACGATCTATACGAGACTGCGAAAAAGAACGGGGCAATCGGGGGCAAAGTATCTGGAGCAGGCGGTGGCGGCTTCATGTATTTCATTTGTGAATATGACAAAAAGCATATTGTAGCAAGTGAATTGAAAGCAAGGGGGGCGGTTATCACTGACTTTATGTTCGAGCATCGCGGTGTGAGGTCCTGGAGGTGTGAAGATTGAAAGAATTGATCTACAATGAACTGAAGACAAGCTCTGAGACCATATCGAAGATAGATCCGTCGAAGATAGAAGAGATCGCCGACGTTCTAATCGATGTGATCCGTAACGGTCATCAGGTGTTGTTTATGGGTAACGGTGGGTCATCTGCAGACGCACAACATATCGCTGCAGAGCTCTCGGGAAAATATCTCATGGAACGTCCTGCAATGCCAGGTGTGTGTTTGTCGAACATTGCGCCTGTGACGGCCATAGGTAACGATTATTCCTACGACAAAGTATTCGAAAGACAGGTGCAGGCCTTTGCGAGGAAAGGGGACGCGGTCGTTGGAATATCGACATCCGGCAATTCCAAAAATATTGTTCTGGCACTTAAGGCTGCCAAAGAGATCGGTTGTATCACGATATCCTGGACGGGGCAGGGTGGCATAATGAAGGATATGGCGGATCATGCACTCATAATACCATCAATGGCAACTCCAAGGATACAGGAAGGTTATCTTGTTGCCGGGCACACGATATGCGGTCTCGTCGAACGGGGGATGTTCGGACCAAAGGCCGTTTTTATCGACAGGGACGGTACCATAGTGAAGGATGTACCACACTGCAGCGATCCGAAGGACATACACGTTTTTGACGGTGTTCCGCAAGCGATTGCCAAATTGAAAAACGCAGGATATTTGGTAATAATCATCACTAACCAATCGGCGGTCGGTCGTGGGATGGTCACCGAAGAAAAATTGTCGAAGATCCATGCAAAGATGGTCGCAGATATCGAGGCGGGCGGAGGGAAGGTGGATGATATATTCTATTGTCCGCACCATCCAGATGATGGATGTACATGTCGTAAACCACAGATAGGGCTTGGTGAGCAAGCGATATCAAAGTACAGGATATCGACCAAATCGTCGTTTATGATCGGGGACACCGATGCCGACATGTGTTTCGGAGAGAGCATCGGCTGTCGTACTATCAGGGTGAAGGAAGGGTACACATTTGTTGATGCCGTGAACGACATTATCGGCTGATCAAAGCCTTTTTGTCGTTTCCACGGGATCCCATATATTGATATCGCCGTCGTCGGTGGATACGTGGGACATGGCTCTCGATCTCGATATCAGTTCCAACGTGACCGCGAAAATCATTTTGAAGGGATGGAAGCCCAGGTCTTTCGCTACATTTATCAGGGCATTCATCAGGAATTTTTTGTCCCAGGTCGGTATGTCATAGTCATAATTGCGTTTCATATAACGCTCTCCGATATTGACACGGGTCCTCTGTTTGATAAAGTCTGAAACCGTCTCAGGACCTCTGTTCAGGATCACGGCATCGGCGGCATATACACTCTTAAAGCCCTGTGCCTCCAATTTCATTCTTAAAATGTCCTCATCGGACTGTGTTCCGAGTGGTAATCTTGTTCCAATGTCCCTGAATGCTACAAGTTCTCCGATCTTTGGATAGATCAGAGAGATGTGATGATGCATGGTCCAAAGCATATGTGTTGCGAAGCCGACGAATTCCTTCTTACTGTTCGTCGGTATAGGATGTCCGCCGACGATCCCGACCTTTGGATCGGAAAGTGGACGGAGAAGATTACCCAATGTGTTTTCGTCATTGAAGGCATTGTCGGCATTGAGAAGGACCACGATATTCGTCGTTTTTTTATCAAGGAGGAGGTTGACCGCGGAGTTCTTTCCTTCTCTCTTTTCCTGAGGGATCAATATCAATGTATGGAATTCCTTCATCAGATCGATAACGATCTTGTCGGTACCGTCAGTACTTCCGCTTGAGATCACAATGACCTGTTCAATATCGACATCGGACAACTTCTGGTCATAAACGGATCTGATAGCACGCTCGATATTTTCGGATTCGTTGTATGCACAAATACCGATGGTTACTGGAATCATCAGACGTGTATGTTCTATGTGGTATATGACGGTTAACTCTTTAATTTCGAACCGAGTCTCGCTAGGAATCGACCCCAGCCGTCACACTGACGTAATATTGAGAATACTATGTTGGTACTTATCTTGGATTTTCCACCCTGGCGTTCTCCGAATTCAAACATCTCTTCTGAGATATCGATGTGATCAGGAGCATATTTCATCAGGTCGAATAGAGCTTTGAAACCTCTCATCTCAAAATTCGAATGGAATTCCCTGATTACATTTTGAAACAACTCGGTTTTTCCGCCGAAGAGACCGCTCATAACGTCCTTTGTTGTTTTCTTGCCATGCATTTTCAAGGTAAATACAGCGAGCATATGTGCGGCCCAAGAGCCGACCCATCTACTGAATGAGGACAGGGCCGTACGGTCCCTTCTCACACCGACGACCAGATCGGAACCCTTCTCCAGCTTTTCATAGATACCCTTCAAGGCGGAGAGCGGATGCTGGAAGTCGGAATCCATGTTTATGAAGAACTCTGTGTTCGTTTCCATGATCCCTTGAAAGATGCTTGCAGAAAGGCCTCGATCATTGACATCCCTTGTTATGATCCTGACCTTCTCATCCTTTTTCATGATGTCCTCTACGATCTGTTTCGTTGAGTCCGTGGAATTGTCATCCATGACGATAATATGAAAATCTGGATAGAGCTTCCTGAGGCAATCGATCATTTTACCGATATTTGCCTCTTCGTCGTAAGTCGGAAGTATAACTGTGCAGTTATCGTTCATGTGCATCCCTTCTTGCCTCTCCCTTATGACATAAACAAATATATCATATGTATGCAATCGGCACTCTGATTGAGGTGATGATGTAATGCACGTTATTTCGTTGGTCGTTAAGAACGAGTTCGGCGTAATGCAGCGCGTTATGGGCGAATTCACCCGTAATAAAATCAATGTCGAAACGATCGTCGTTGGAAAATGCGAGCTTCCAGGCAAGGCCAGGATAGTCTTGTCGGTACTGGATAAGGATCTTGCAGAGGTAGCTATCGGTAGACTTGAAAAACTTCAAGACGTCTATTGTGCTCAACTGGTTCCGCCCTCCGGGCAGTCAGCATATGCGCTTATGTCCACTTCGGACGGGAATGTCGGAGTGGTTGGCGGATCAAAACAGGTTGAAGAGATAATCGAGCGTTCTAAGCCTGCGAGATATGTTCAGGCACTCAATGCGCTATAACACTTAAAGGGGAGTAAAAATGGAAAAGACAGAGAAGATATGGTTTGACGGAAAATTGGTCAACTGGAAAGACGCCACCGTTCACGTCTTAGCACATGCTCTTAACTACGGAACAGGTGTGTTCGAGGGTATCCGTGTGTATCAGACGCCGAAAGGGGCCGCAGTCTTTAGGCTCAAGGATCACACGAAGAGGCTAATGGACGGCTGTAAGATCATGGGAATAGATCTTAAATTCGCCGGAAAGGTCTATGATTTCGATGACATCATGAATGCCATCAAAGAGGTCGTCAGAGTAAACAAGAATGTCGATTACGTCAAACCATGTGTCTTCCTTTGCGGGGAAGAGGTCGGTCTCAACCCGATCGGGGTACCGTCGAGCATGGCGATCACAGGTATCAACATGGGTATGTACCTCGGAAAAGGTGCGGACAAAGGAGCCTCGCTGATGGTTTCGACATGGCAAAGGCCCGACAATCTTTGCGCACCAGCTGGTGCAAAGGTCAACGGTGTCTATGTCACCTCGTGTCTCGCAAAGAGAGAAGCCGTCATGCGTGGTGCAAGCGAGGCAGTGATGCTCAACAGCAACGGATACGTCGCAGAATGCTCCGGAGAGAACATATTCATCTACAAGCGCGGCAAGATCTATACCCCCAAACCGTCCAACAGTCTGTTGGAAGGGATAACGAGGAATTCGATAATGGAGGTCGCCTCGGATCTTGGATACGAGGTCATCGAGACGGATGTCAGCAGGACAGAGTTAATGACCGCCGATGAGGTTTGGATGACCGGTACCGCGGCAGAGGTCGCACCCGTCACCATAGTGGACGAGAGACCTGTCGGTAACGGTAAGGTCGGTAAGGTCGCTTTGGAGATACGTGACAAGTTCGCAGATATCACGCGCGGAAAAGATCCAAAATACAGTGCCTGGTTGGATTACGTTTAAACAATCTTACAGAGGGTCTAACCCTCTTTTTTATATCTAATCGAGATCTGAAAAAGATCGGAGTGCGGGATCAGACGGGTCGTTCATAGACGTCGTCCGATATGTCGTCAACGACGTCTTGTACGGATTTTGCCTTTTCCAGCATTCGCATGGTATATTCCGGTCTCGTATCTCAGAAAGTCCGATGTTTTCGTGGCGATAACCTTAGGTTCTATGTCTATACTATAGGAAATACAGTCATGTACGAATTCATACGCGATCCTTGTTTTTTCTACATCTGGCAAAATTCTTTCGAAGAGATTCTGTGCTTTACTCCGTATGATCGGTGCTGAATGATCCGCATGTCTGTTCTCTTCGAGAAATATACCCCTGTGTTTACTCTTAACAACATATGTCCGTTGATGGATCGATCGTCAGAACGCTGATCCTGGATAAGGATCAGAAGGCCTGCGGTCGAAAGCGTTTCATGACATATTCACAAATGGTTCAGGTGTCTCAAGATTTTTTTTGCAAAATTCTTTGGTTTTGATGATCGTTTGCTGAATATATCTCAGATCGCATTCTCGACAATCATGTTTCAGTTTTAATTCGTTGGCAAAACATTGGGATTTTTCTTCAAAGTAATCTCTCTTTCCTATCCCTGTGTCAATGAAAAGGCACCTCTCATACGATTCAAAAAGAATGTCCAAAAAGAAAGAGGGATCGACGCCTTCTACACTATCGAGATGTAAATCTTTTACGAGACCGTTGATCCCCTGCTCTGCCCATCCTGGAGATGAGAACCATGTTCCAGCGCAGATTCTTTTTTCCGCTGCATATTCTTGTGCGCCCAAAAGTGCATCTATGCAGTCAGCGCCTGACAACATGACGGTCGGTACTTCTAAGACATTTGTTATCCCTTCCAGCGACTGACATGTTCCATAACCGAGGAAAACCGCATCCACACATCCCTTCAGTGAATTGACCTTCTCGATGATGGTACGTTTCATTGCCTCAGGATTTTCGTGCAGGGCGAATTCCAAATATTCACGATAAACGAAATCAGGATCATCCTTGGTCAGGAATTCGATCTCATTTTTCAAAATGTCGCATGCGACGATGCCGATCTTCATAATTGTTTAATATTGTTATTCATTTAAAAATATTGTCAAAGATCAGTAGAGGAGCGGGTCTTCTTTCATAATTTTTCACTGAGAACTTCGAAAGATCGACGGTCGCAACGAACAAACGCAGTCATTCGGAATTGCATGTATCGGCCGATGCAAAATGGTCGAAAGATAAACATATTCACACGCACGAATGTTTTAAAGGGGGCCGAAGCCCCATAAAGGTCTATTGATATGCCTTACCAGCATCTGCAATATAACCGTCATCCATCATCTTAGCCGTGAGTCCTCTGGACCTCTTGATCATGAATTCTGCCCTGTCGTAGAGTTCTTTGCGGCTTAGTTTGAGACGTGCAACGCCCTGTTTCTGTGCCTGCATAGCAACAGCGACCGCTTCTCTGGGGAAGACCTCCCACTCACTCATGGCAGGAATGATGTATTCTTCGGTCAGTCCTTTTTCCTCTGCGCATTTTGCCAATTCCTTCGCGGCCGCAATGCACATTTCGTCTGTGATAGTAGACGCTCTGACATCAAGGACACCACGGAAGATCGCAGGGAAACCCATCGAGTTGTTCACCTGGTTGGGGAAATCCGAACGGCCGGTCGCAACGATCTTTGCGCCGTGTGCCTTCGCCTCCCATGGCCAAATCTCCGGGATCGGGTTGGCGGTGGGGAAAACAACAGCATCATTGGCCATGAGGTCAATGTATTCCGGCGGGATGGTCCCGGGGCCCGGTTTAGATGCTGCGATAACGATATCTGCGCCTGTCATGGCCTCTTTCATTCCACCTACTTTACCTGCGCCATTGGTCTTTTGGCAGATCTCCCATTTCTGTTTGAAATCTTTCTGGACGTCCTCTCTTGCGATATTGAGGATACCTTTCGAGTCACACATGCACAGATGTTTGGAATTAAAACCGGTGGCAAGGAGCAGTCTTGCGATAGCGATCGATGCCGCTCCGGCACCGATGATCGTCACTGAGGCCTCAGACCATTTTTTTCCAACGAATTTCATCGCGTTCATAGCGCCCGCGACCTCGACGGTCGCAGTTCCCTGTTGATCGTCATGCCATACGGGGATCTTGCAGTCCCTTCTCAATTCATCAAGGATGTCAAAGCACTTAGGATTGGATATGTCCTCTAGGTTTATACCGCCGAAGGAAGGTGCTAGTAATCTTACTGTCTCTATGATCTTCTCGGGATCTTTGGTGTCAAGACATATCGGGACGCAATCCACACCGCCGAGATATTTGAACAGCATGGCCTTCCCTTCCATAACGGGCATCGCTGCCTCTGGGCCTATGTCTCCAAGTCCGAGAACACGGGTCCCGTCCGAAACCACGGCGACCGTGTTCCATTTCCAGGTATGCTCGTATACCTGATCGATATCCTTAGCAATAGCCTTGCAAGGCTCAGCAACACCGGGAGAATACCAGATGGCGAAGTCGTCAAAGGATCTGACGCAGGCCTTGGGTACGATCTCGATCTTCCCTCCATAATATTTGTGAAGAATCATTGCATCTTTTCCGGGTTGTTTTGCCTTTTCTAGACGTTGTTCTACTGTTAACTCCTTATCGTCTGCCATTATATTTCTCTCCACGTAATAATTCTACGAATTTCGTAGATTATCTTCGAATTACAATCGACCACAACAAAGTGTTGTTATTTATATGTAACCGAGTCTACAGATTCCCATATGGTAGGGGACATAAAGGTCGTTCTCATCGACGGGTATATTGACGATCCTGCAGCACTTGGCGTGCCTCCTTATATTTCACCCATGGTCAGAGCGGTGGCCGGTGCTGCCATCGATGCAGGTGGTGATGTCGAATACATAACCATCGATCAGATCCGTAAAGGAAGACGCATTCCTGAGGCAAAGGTCAGTGTCGTTCTGTCCGGAAATACGGTTCCAGGCAAATATATTCGTTCAATGCCGATGTCATCGAAAGAGTTGGACAGCCTCGTTCCTTTGCTGAAGGGCTGGAAACTGATTGGGGGTTCTGCCGCAGCATCCAGTGTTGCCGACAGATTCGATTTTGCAGTCCAGATAGATCTGGCCGCATCGCTGTATGACGGAATGACAGGTCTAGAGGTAGGTGAGAGATACAGAACACTTGGGGAATGGAATCGCTGGTTGATGCTTGGTGCGGGGATAGTGAGACAGCATCAGGATTATCCGTATCCTCTGGTGGCAGAGATCGAGACATACAGAGGATGTCACAGGTACAGCAGCGGCGGTTGTTCATATTGCATCGAACCGCTGAAAGGGAAACCACTTATGCGGTCCGAGGAAGATATTCTAGCAGAAGCGGGATTACTGAGAAGCTTCGGTATAAGGAATGTTCGTATCGGTGGTCAGACATGCATAATGTCATACGGTTCCGAAGATGACAGCGGAGTTCCAAGACCAGAACCAGAAAAGATCTCTAAACTGTTCAATGGGTTGAAGCATCTTGATTTCGATGTGTTGCATGTGGACAATGCGAATCCTGCCGTGATCTCTGAATATCCGGAAGAATCAGAGAAGATCCTGAGAACGTTGGTGGATTGTTGTACACCCGGAAACGTATTGGCACTGGGGATGGAAAGTGCAGATATTAATGTTATAAATTCCAACAATCTGAACAGTACGCCGGATCAGGTCTTGACCGCAGTGAGACTGATCAATAAGGTTGGTTCTGAACGCGGAAGCAACGGAATGCCCAAATTACTTCCCGGATTGAATTTCATTGCAGGATTGGACGGAGAGACCGAAGATACCTATCGTTTGAACAGGGCGTTCCTCCAAAGACTTGTGGACGAGGGACTAATGCTGCGTCGTATAAACATCCGTCAAGTTTTGCCGATCAGAAGAGAATTCAATGTCAGAGTGAATCCAAATCTGTTCAAGAAGTATAAACAGGATATTCGTGAAAATATAGATGCGGTCATGTTGGAACGTATTGCGCCCAGAGGGACCGTTTTAAAAGATGTTTTCATGGAACTTCGCGACGGGGGAATCACATTCGGGAGGCAGATCGGTACATATCCATTGCTTGTGGGTGTTCCGTATCCGTTAGAGGTGGGCAAAGTATTCGATCTCATCGTAACAGATTGGGGATTTCGTTCCATCACGGGCATAGAACATCCGTTTCGTATAAACGAGGCCTCAATGGCAGCGATCGCATCGCTTCCCGGTATAGGAAAAAAAAGATCTGCCAACATCGTAAGATACAGGCCTTATACGAATTTCGACGAATTCTCAAAAATAATGGATGATGCGGACGTCCTCGAAGGATTAAGGACACTGATATCATTCGATTGAGTGAATAGATATATCTTCAATCCGTTCTACGAACGATGGATACCATTCTTGCTGCAAGATTTCCGTTTCTCAGCGATGCGTCTGCGTTGGCTGCAGAAAACGGAGCAGACATCGAATCTCTGATAGCATCTCCATTGTTCCTAGATGCAAGGAAAAGGGGCGTAGAAAGGGTTGAAGATGCGGTCAAAGAATCCGAGGTCTCGTACGTCTCTTTGATCTCGCCCTATGAACAGCTCATGGAGATAATGTCATACCCGTATGCAAGGATGATCGTTTCCTGCATCAATGATCGTTTCCTGACCAAAAGATATGCACTTGCTGAATCTGTGAGAATGAATAGATTGCTTGGCAGTGAAATGCAAAGTACGGTTCTTCAGGTCTCGCAGTCGTTAGGAGTAAAATCCATCTTGGTCGACGATAAACTAAAAATGCATTTCAGCGATTTTCTCAAATTCTCAACGCGCATAAAAAGTCCGGAATGGAAACTGGTCAACTCGGAAATGTACGAAGGTTATGTTTTTTTGTCACATGAAAAATTCGATCGTCTTCTACAAAATGCGTTACAAGATAGAATAGAAGCAGAATTGCCGTTAGATATACCAGACGAGATCAAGAAGGCCATTTCCAAAGATATGGACCACATCAAGATGATGCTCGCCGAAATAAAGAACAGATATAGTCCGCAGTTCACGGGAGAATTGGTGGTAGAACAGCTTCCGCCGTGCATCAGAACTCTTTTGAGCAATGCTCAAAACGGCGTAAATCTACCACACAGCGGAAGATTCGCAATGGTATCTTTCTTGCACGCCATAGGCATGAATTCCGATCAGATATTGACATTATTTTCTCAATCACCTGATTTTGACGAGTCAAAATCAAGTTATCAGATCAGGCACATCACAGGAGAACTGCACGGAAGTGACGGGTATACGCCACCCGAATGCAGCACGATGAAGACCAACGGTATATGTTACGAACCAGACAGTCTATGCAATAGTGGAAAAATGAGTCATCCTCTGTTGTATTACAGAATCAAATCAAATACCAAAAGACCATCCGAGATGGAGAAAAAGGAAGGATGACCTATCCTTTGCACATGTTTTTCCAGGTGATTATCCCTCTCTGGACAGCTGTTATATTTCCAACGACAGCAAACCACAGCATCATGATCTCCAACCAAGTGATGTCAAATGCGTAGTTGCCAACGGTGAAATTGAACGAGGCATATGCGGTACCGAGGAGTATGAACTGTATTAGTGGGAATATGGTACTTAGGACGACGCGGTCCGCGCGGCCTAACAAGCCAGCGTAAAGGCGTGGTGCACCTACTGCCTGTGCCTGTGTCCCCATGTACGATGTGAGCAATACACCGACAAGTGCCAGCAATCCCAAATACGGATTGCACCAAGCACTTACCGCAACTCCGCCGATCATGAATACGTCCGCATATCTGTCAAAGACATGGTCAAGATAATCACCTTTCAAAGAGGCCTTTCCGGAGAGTTTTGCAACTTTCCCGTCCAGTGCATCGAAATAACCTGAAATGATCACGACAATTGCGCCGATCACCAGAAGAATATGGTTATCATAACTGAGGTAAAAAAGCAATCCAGATACGAATGCGAGTATCAGGCCGATCCACGAAATGGTATTCGGATTGACATTGATCATTCTTTTCGCTACGGGAATGAGCGCAAAATCTACCTTGCTTCTCTGTCCATCTAGAACCATTTTTCCATCTCCTCAGTCCAATTCACATTTCCTGGTTGGTAGTCATTTGTCTTCTTATGGATAATGTCTTCTGTTCTTTCCACCGATTCATCAACGGTCAGTGATGTGCAGTCGATCTCGAATGTCGGCAGACCGGTGTCGATAGATTCGCATAGAATCACATCCAATACCTCTGCCTGAACGTTCTCCAGGATTTTCTCGTGGTCGTAGCCTCTTCTTTCAAGTCTTTCGTATATGACAGAGGGTGCACATCTGATGACGATTATAGTATCACAATCCACAAAATGTGCTAGATGTCCATCCAGAATGACGGTGTGTTCTTCATTTTTTAGATGTTCAAGCGATCCACTGAGTGCACAGGTATCAACGTTGAATGAGTCCATTTTCTTATCGAACGATCCAAGAAGACCGTTATCGACAATATACTGATGTAGATCGATCACATCATAACCCTTTGCGCGAAGACCTTTTGAAATGGTGGTCTTTCCGACCCCTGGTGTTCCGGTGAGTGCAAACAATGTCATCTCATATCATACTCAATGCTTTGTCGGCGCGTTCCATTACCTGGTCCCACGATGGGATATTGGATAATGCGCCGATCTCCTCTACCACAAAAGAAGCTGTTGCCGTTGCGATTACGAAGGATTCCTCCATCGAATATTTTCTGTATCGACCTGCATAGTATCCTGCTCTGAATGCATCTCCTGCGCCGGTAACATCCACGGTCTTTTTTGCTTCAATACGGTCGAAGTGACGGAATTTGCCGTTGATATAGATATCACTGCCGTCCATGCCTCTGGTACAGACGACCAGTTGTTTATCGATCTTTGAGAGTGAGTCTATGTTCAGATATTGCATTATTATCTTAGCCTCGTGTTGATTGCAAAAAAGTGCATCTGACAGGCTCAGGGCATCGGCGAGCAGTTTCGGGTTCCACATCTTATGAATTTCCTGTGCAGGGTCCAATGCAATCTTTCCCTGTCCGTTTATGGCATTCATCACAGAGATGTAGTATTTCGGTTCTCCTGTGCAGAAATGAACATATGATGATTCCTTTGCGTTTTTGGTCATCAGATGATTCAGGGAGGATGCGGACCCCTGTGGGCCCTGATAGAACAGGACCCTCTGTTCCATACTAATATCGTTGACTACAATGGCCTGGGAAGTTTCAAAACCTTCCACTTTGATGAATTCGTTCATTATAAGGTCCTTTGAGGCCATGAATTTTTCAAAATCCTTTGGAAAATCACTGCCTACAAAGGAACATATGGCTGTTGGCACACCCAATGCTGCAGCCATGACGGAGATATTTGTACCAGTTCCACCCAGTTTGGTATTTTTCGATATCACATCCGTGGATGTGTTGGGCAAAGGGAAATTGGTAACAGACATTATCTGATCGATAGATACATGCCCGTATACCGACAGAAAAGGTTTCATTATGTGCCTTCCTCCCATCCCGAGATGTATTTCTTCTGTTCGTTGGAAAGTGTATCTATCGTAACTCCCATGGCTTTCAGTTTATGCTCCGCGATGACGGTATCTATCTCTGAGGGTACAGGATAGACTTTGTTTTCCATTTTTTTGTGATTTTTCACAAGATACTCGATTGTCAAGGCCTGAACGGCAAAACTCATGTCCATGATCTCTGCTGGATGTCCTTGGCCTGCGGCCAGGTTCATCAGGCGTCCTTCGGCAATGAGATATATGCATCTTCCATCCTTCAGCTTATATTCATCAACAAAATCCCTTACACGCGCGACCGATATCGATGCATCGTTGAGGGCATCTTTGTTGATCTCGTTGTCAAAATGACCGACGTTACACAACATGCAGCCGTCACGCATCTGTCTAAGGTGTTCGTCTTTTATGATGTCTTTACACCCTGTTACGGTCATGACGATGTCCGAAACCTTTACGGCATCGATCATTTTCATGACCTCGAATCCATCCATCTTGGCTTCTATCGCTCTGATAGGGTCTATTTCGGTAACGATGACACTTGCTCCGAGACCTTTGGCCCTCATTGCAATACCCTTTCCGCACCAGCCGTATCCCGCTACTGTGAGTCTTTTCCCTGAGATCATGAGATTGGTAGCATTCATCCAGCCGTCAAATGCGGATTGTCCGGTCCCATATCTGTTATCGAACAGGAATTTCATTTTTGCATCATTCACGGCCATTACAGGAAATTCCAACTTGCCGTCTGCAGACATCGATCTGAGACGAATGACCCCTGTGGTCGTTTCTTCGTTGGCCCCCTTGATATCCTTAATTAGCTCTCTTCGAGTTGTATGTAACATCGCGATAAGATCCGCGCCGTCATCAATGATATAGTCGGGTCTCATGTCAAGAACGCTGTTAAGATGTGAATAGTATTCTTCCTGGCTCTCACCCTTTTTAGCATATACTTCCAGACCGTAATGTTTTTTCAAGGCCAATGCGACCGAATCGTCGGTCGACAAAGGATTGCAGCTGGCTAAACGTATGTGGGCCCCAGCGTCTGCCAGGGTCAGGGCGAGAATCCCGGTCTTTGCTTCTGTATGGAGCGCCATTCCTATCTTGAGGCCCTCAAGTGGTTTTTCTTTTTTGAAACGTTCTCTAATTGTTTTCAAGACGGGCATATGAGATTCTGCCCAGTGAAGTCTGAGAATGCCTTTTTCCAATAATTCATCCATATTACGGCCTCATTGTGACTTTAAGAATCTGCATATGGCAGATATCAGATCCTTACGGTTAATATCGTTTTGATATGAAGATATCGTTTTTTCGATAAGATCGTCCTTTCCCCTCATTTCCTTGATGAAGGATATTATATTTTCCAATGCACGGCTCATTTCATCAGAAATAGAGACCGTGGCGGTCTTTGACGTCCTAGATAACGGATTGAGATCTATCGAGATCACGACCTTACCCATTTTCACCAAGGCCTCTGCCCGATCACCGTCCTCTATCGGTACAACGATCACATCGCAATCGAAAATGCCCTCTTTTGTGCACAAAGCACGATCAGACGTCAATCCAGGGATTCTTGCATCTGGTTCTCTTCCAAGAACATTCTTTGCGCCCTGAGACTCCATGTACGAGATCAACAGTTCCATTCTGTTTTCCGTGCGATGAAAGATATTCACCTCTATCTTTGACGGTATCTCTTCGGCCAGTGCGATCAAGCCTTTTGCATCCAGTGCAGCAGCGTTGCCATTGACGCATACGACAGGTCTTTCTGCCTTTAGGAGAAACGCGGCTGCAGCTTTTTCAGCTTTCAGGGACGGTTTCAATGTCTTCTCGCCCATGAGATAATCGAAAGCCTCCCCTCTTCCGTGAGATATCAGCCCAGTCGGATTGACTAAGCCCTCTTCTACCATCTCTGTCAAATGTTCTCTGATGATCAGGGATCTGTATCTCGGGTGATCTTTCGGAATGTTCACGTTCTTGATATCGAGGGGGAATACTTTAGGTTATTGTTAAGTAAGTGCTACGTCTTCCGCGATGATAGTATGCCTGATATCCGTATTGTAATAGTAGGCCCGAAGTTCGAGGGAAATGTCGGTGCTATTGCAAGGTCAATGGCCAATTTCGATATCAGTGAGTTGTATCTAGTACATCCAGCATGTGAGATAGGCGATGAAGCCTGGCGCAGAGCGAAACACGGCGACCGTGTCCTTGAGAACACCAAAATTGTAGAGACTCTCGAGGAAGCCGTAGAAGGTTGCTTTTTGATAGTAGGGACGAGCGCCATCATAACCAAAAACGATAAGAATTACGTCAGAGTGCCGATTCCTGTACATACGTTTGCGGAACGTGCACACGATTATCCGGAAAAGATGGCCATTTTGTTTGGTCGTGAGGACATCGGTCTGTTACAAGAGGAACTGGCCAAATGTGATGTATTGATATCCATTCCTGCTAGCGAGACATATCCCGTCATGAATCTATCACACGCTGCTACAGTTGTGATGTATGAGATGTTCGGTATCGGGATGGAAAGACCAGAACCCGCCGACTCTCATGAAAAAGAACAGATTTTTGAATTTTTCGATAATCTACTGGACGCCATCGATTATCCTGAACACAGGAGAGAAAACACATCTGTGATGTTCAGAAGGATGATGGGGCGTGCAGTACCCACGAAATGGGAGTATAATACGATAATGGGTGTTTTTGGTGACGCTGTAAAGGCGATAGATCGTAAGAAGGATTAGTCCTTGGATTTCATTCTTGCTCTCGTATATTCCCTGACAGCGTTGCGTATTGCATCGTCCAGAGATACTGAGTCGCCGTTCTTGACCAGGGATTCCAATTCCACAACATTGCCTTTTGGAATGTCGATCGTTATCTTGGCAATGTTCTCAGGCGTGAACTTGCTGTTGATGAAGCCATCGATGGCCTCTCTCACAACATCGGAAAGATTCTCATAGTCGCCATCACTGACAAGATGCTCTAGTATAGCTACCTTGTCAGAAGGTATCCTGACTGTGATCCTCTCTGTGCTTACCGTTCTTTCACCCCAATATGTCAGACAATCGTTTACCTTTATATCTAATCTGCGATATTTAAAGCCATTTTAAATTGGAAAATCAGATGGGATCAAACAAAAAGTATAATCTCAACTTCATTGGCATGTTTTATTTCTAATGTGGTCTGGCACTTTATCATCATTAATGCGCAGTGGAATCAAGGATGAAAATATAGACGAACAATAAAAATTTGAATTGAAAAAGGTTTATTTTGTCAGGGACCAACTTTTGATCATCCGAACAAGGCGCTAAGACCTGCTGCAGCCTCTTCTTCACTGACTGCTTCTACTTCCTTCTTCTCTGCGGCTGCGGGTGCGGCTGCGGAAGAAGCTGCGGGAGCTGCGGCGGCTGCGGGTGCGGCTGCCATAACAGAGGCGCTTGCGATGGCCTCTTTGATGTTAACTCCCTCAAGGGATGCGGTCAGAGCTTTGATCTTGGCTGCGTCAGCGTTCACTCCTGCGGCTTTGAGAATTGCTGCGATAGCATCCTCAGTAATGTCTTTGCCTGCAGAGTAAAGCACCATTGCGCTGTAGATATACTCCATTGTATTCAACCTCCTATATTTTTAGCCGAATAATGCACTCAGGCCAGCTGCTGCTTCTTCTTCGCTGACCTGTTCTTCTTTCTCTTCGACGTCCTTCTTATCATTAGCATGTGTCGTTGCGGGTGCAGCGACGGCGGTCACAGCAGTAGCACTTAACCTTGCGGCTATGGTGTCGTTGCTGTATCCAGCTGTAGATGCGAGAGCGAGCATTTGTCTGTCCGCTTTCGAAAGGAGCATCTCGATGTTGTCTCTGGTTGGTATCGCGGCCGATATCGAGAGGCCCAAAGCCTCCCTGAACGCCTTTGCAATGAGTGGCACGATCGTTTCCTCTGTGGGGAATGCGATAGAAACACCCAACGCGCGAGCGTTGAATACAGCCGTAGCGAACATATCAGAATAGTAGTTGTCCGGAATGTCAAGAACGTCCCTGTGGTAAATGAGTCCTTTTTCGTAAGCGGCCCTAAGGTCTAGTCCTACGATCATGGGCAAAATCTCCAATTTGGGGAGCATTGCTGCAACATTGGCAGGAACGGGTTCTCCCGCTTTTACCAGTGTCGTATCCTTTTTAACTGCTATTTTTCCTGCCTCAATTGCGGCAGGAAGGCCTAATTTTTGAAGATCTCCGATGATTGGTCCTGGTCCGAACGGAGTCGGTCCTTTTGGAACAATGATATCGAAAGGTGCGATCTCTCCTGCTTTTGCGGGCGCTGGAGCCTTTGTTGCTTCAAGCTGTTTGAACAGCATGAACGGATTGAGGTCCGTCGCAATCAAAGCGCATTGTCCGTAAATCTCAGATTTCAAGTCATTGAGTGCTGGTTTCTCTTTAGCGGCGATATCGAGTGCCAAGAGCGCTAAATTGTTCTTGGTCATTTTGAGAGTCGCGTGCTTTCTGAGTCCTGCCCTCATGGACTGGATCTGTTGACCGCCAATCCCGTGTACATCCACTACGGCTACTATGGGTTTATCGATCAATTCTTGGGCGAGTTCATTCACCAGATCTTTTTTCCAAGCTGCGACGTGTGCCATCTTCGAACCTCCTCAAATCAACCTCTCAGACGGTCCCATGGTCGTCTTGACATAAGATGAAGCGATGTTCATCCTTCCCTTTTCAAGCTTCAGTTCGACACGTTTGAGAACGGTCTCAATGTTGTCAGCGATCTGCTCGGCGGTCATGTCTACGGTTCCAACGGGCGTATGGAAGGTCATTCTGTCTTTTGTTCTAACAGAAACAGTCTTTCGGAAATTCTCAATCAATCCAGTAGGATCTACTCCTGGCGGGATTGGCTTGGGCATCTTTCCGCGAGGACCGAGAACCGTACCGAGTCTCTTACCAACAGCGGCCATTAATGGCGCTTCGGCAATGAAATAATCAGTCTGGTTTGCGATCTTTTTTGCCTGCTTCTTGTTGTCCGCGAGACTCTGGAGTTCTTCCGGAGTGATCACGGTGTCGGCAACGTCTTTGGCTTTCAAGGCAAGTTCGCCACCACCAATCACGCAGACGTGAACTGCTCTCCCACGACCGTGTGGCAGGATGACATCATCCGTAATACGGTTTTTGGGAACACTCAGATCGACATCTTTGAGATTGATGGCCAACTCAACCGTCTCAGTAAAATTGCGCTTCTTCGCACTGTCGAGTGCTTTCTGCACAGCCATTACGGTTGGTTTTTCTGCCAATATAATTCCTCCTCGTAGTGCATGCGAACCCGAAGGTTCTCCTACAAGTATGGCGTCCTAACAAGGGAGTGATATATAAGGTTTGAGGGGGTCTTTAAAGGGAGTAATAACGACCGTACACGGGAATATTACTAATGGAGATATAAGCGTCGAGATTCGTATTGGTCACATCTAATGTCAAAGTATATGACGACCATCCATCGACTGTCTCCGTCACCGTGACGAAATTATTCGTTTCGTATGATATTCCAGAGGCGATCGTCTGTGCCAGATATTTATGGGTATCGCTTATGACATCTCCGCCGAATACGCATATCATCCCTGTGCCGTTGTAATACTTTGTGAGACTGACGCTGCTAAAACCGTTTTTGACAAAACCGATGTCGATCGAGTACGGAACATCGGTGCTGATCCCGAAAGTGGATTCGTTGTACATTATGTTCAGTGCCGATCCGATATCTCTCTCCGAATCAGGATCAGAACCGAATGCGGTGTTCGAATTTATGGCTCCGGTCATGTTGAAGAACAATATGTCGTAATTTTCAATCTCTGACAAAGGTTCTGCGGATGTTGTATCATGTGCCGAATATTTACCGATCGCATCATAGATCCAGTAAATGCTTCCCCCATCGGATAACCAGTTGAACAGTATATCGTCCTCGTCTCCAGTATATACGGTGTCTGGGAATGCGCCCGTCATCATTATGATAGCATATCCTTCGGAATGTGTGGAATTCATCAGTGTTCCAAGCAAAAGGGCATCGCATATGGTGACCGTAAAGCCTCTTATTTCCAGCTCTTGTTCAAGGTCCGAGATTTTTTCCTCGATCTCCTCATGTGTTGTGTTAACGACAGCATAGCTCTCATCGAAATAGACATACAGATGTTCTATGCCTGAGAAATCGCCGTTATCGAACAAAGACAGGGTATATTTGTTTGGAACGGAGGAATATACATTGAATGTTATACTGTCATCGTCGATTTCAACATTCGAGTCGTAGGTATACGGGGACACCCAGTAAACGGAGACCTGTCCAACCATGATCACAGCTACCAGTATTATGGCGGTCAATAACGTAAGATCAATTCTCTTCATCGGGCCTCCGTCTGAATAGGGAACTATGATATGCCATGTCCAGGAGGAAAATCCAGATCCCTGATGTTCCAATGATCTTGAGGGGAATTGTGTCCTCTATGGCAACCGTATTTGCCAATTCGACAAGATGATTCAAGTTCAGCATGTTGGTGTTGACGGCAAATGTGTATAGGAAAGGGATCGGGTTACCGAATATGACCACGACATACGCGATGGACATGAGAAGGAGGGGAAAGACGTATCTCAGGTTTCTTGCGGCGATACAATATGCGAATGCTGGAATCGCAAAGACATAGTATGATGGTGAACCGGCGGGAACCATTAGAACGACCGTCATCGTCAGTAAGGATACCATGAAAAAACACGAGTTCAATTCATCGGCCCTGTGATTTTTGGCATAGAAATAAAGCAAGAAGCCCATCATTATCGCAAAGACGATTACCATCGGTTGCAATATCACGAATGCCGAATAATCCATCACGATTCCGGAATCGACCGTGCCGAATCTTTCGGTTATACCTTTGAATATGTTGTTGGTCGATCCGTAGAATATCTGCGGTATGCAGATCATGATGAAGGTTATTATCGCGGCAACTATGCTTGTCGAAAGGTTGGTGAGGCCGGTTTTCAATGAGTCACGATTTTTGATCAGGACGTAAGATACCAGCACGAACATAATGTAGACAGGGAACACTTTCGTACATACTGCCAGTGAGAAGGCCATACCGGCCAAGGCATATCTGTCCTTGGAAACGAACAGCAATGTCAAAAGCATAAAAATCACGGCAACGGATTCGAACATGGTCGATGCACACGAAACAACGAAGACCAACGGACATAGGAACCATACTGCAAAACCGACGGTGGCCTTCTTTTCATCATTTGTCGAGATCATCACGATCTTGTAGATGAGCAATCCTGCGATGAGGTCCATCAGTGTCAAGAAGCCCTTCAAAAGAGCCAAATATGCGAATGTCGGGGTCCACATGTAGCCGTAACTGTCCGCGACGAGGATCATCGAATCAGGATTCAGTGAAAATATCTCGATACCAAAAATATATTTTCCGACACTCATTATCGAGGAAAGCAGATATCCCCATATCGGCGGATAGTAATAACCGGGTACTCCATAGAGCCCGAATTCTGAAGCGATGTTCGCAGACACCCTTATCCAGTGGCTTGTGTCATAGACAAGCGTGAGAAAGATACCGATCACAATCCTGATGGCAATGCCTATTATGCAGATCTGCACGATTCTGTTGGACAGGACGGAACGGGTTCTTTCCACAAACATGATTGCTTTCCTGTATGGAGTTACCGGAACCTACCACTTAATAACCTTTCTAAAACGCACACCATTTTCTAGGCAGGGTAACAAACGATTAAATGTTGTTACATTTTCACCGCAATGTGAAAGATCGCATTCCCGAAAAGGATTTCACGAAAAGGTTCACGCCGAATCTCATAATGAACCTGCTTGCGCTGTTGATCAGTGCACTCGTAGGTCTTTTGCTGGTTCCGTATTTTATCGATGAACTGGGAATAGCAGCATACGGTATCGTTCCTATCGCAACATCTGTGACTGGATATGTTACATTGGCTTCGGATTCGATAGTGAATTCGGTGTATCGATATCTTGCTGTAGCGATACAGAACGATCAAATCGACGATGCTAAAAAAACATACAACACTGCAGTACTGGGTCTATTAAAAATCGTAATAGCTCTGATTCCTGTCGTATTGGTGGTGTCCTACATATCGCCGTACATCTTTGACATAAGCGGCAGTACGTCAAGGGACGTACGGCTGTTATTCCTCGGGGTCCTGGGGTCAGTGCTCATCATAACGTGGAGCAACATATTCACGACGGTCCTGATGTCTAAAAACAGATTGGACCTTCAGGGAACGGTAAAGATCATTCAATTACTGACACAGGTCGGTCTGATCGTTTTACTTTTCAACATTGGTGAACCTTCTCTGGTGAATATCGGTATCGCATATTTTGTTGCGGCCATTGTGTTTGCGGTGGTTTGTTACGCCCTGGCAAAGAGGATCTCACCGGAATTGAGAATGGAACGTGATCGTTACTCTCCGGAACATTTCAGAGAGATATGCGGAGTTGGAGGTTGGAACCTGATAAACACCATCGGGAATCTCCTGTTCATCCAGATGTCACTTATGCTCGCCAATGTATTTTACGGTTCAGCATCAGGAGGAGAGTTCTCGATCGTCGCATCGATGGTTTCCATAATAGTGGCACTGAGTGCAACCATTACCAACGTATTCACACCGATCACGTATCATAACTATTCCAACGGTCTTTATGATTCCATGAATCGTATGTGTCGTTCTGCCGTCAAGGTCGTTGGTATGTTCGTTGCACCGGTTCTTGCATTATATGCGTTTT
>JBAZDV010000002.1:0-23992 GCA_041654195.1 Candidatus Methanomethylophilaceae archaeon
CGTGCCTTCATATCAGCACCGAGAAGACTGTCTTTTTTCATATCAGCGATCTTCTTGGCCTGATCGAGAGTCAGATTACCGACCTTTGTGGTACGGGCATTGGATGATCCGCTTGCAAGTCCGAGCTCTCCTTTAATGAGTGCAGACATGGGCGGTGTTCCAACCTTGATCTCGAATGATTTGTCATTTGCGATCAGAATCTTCACTGGAACTTTCATTCCCGAGAAAGCTTTTGTTTTCTCGTTAATTGCTGCGATGATCTGACCGATGTTAACCCCTTTCGGACCCAATGCAGGCCCAAGGGGTGGACCTGCGGAGGCTCTGCCTCCATCCACTAATGCCTCAACAGTATCTACCATTGTTTATTTCTCCTTCTCAATAACTCTAACACTGTCTCCTTTGACAGTAACCGGTATGGGGACCATAGCCTCGATGAGCTCAACAGTAATCTCCTCTTTGCTCTGATCGATCTGCTGGACCCTTGCCTTTTCGCCCCTGAACGGACCGTTAATCAGTTCAACGAGATCGCCTTCGACGATCCCAACAACTGTTGACAGCGGGGTAAGGTAATGGTCAATCTCCAAAAGGGAGGTCTCTCCTTTCACAAAGGATCTGGCCTTCTTTATATCCCTGGTCCTCTCACGCATACGATCGGTGTTCATTCCCTCAACAAACAGATATCCTCTAAGATTCGCAGGACTAAGTATGGCGTAAATATCTTTCTCACCCAAGTTTGCCTTAGCGTAAAGACTGTCAACGACGCTCTTTTCCTGATCAATCTGTGTCTTGAGGACCATAATCGACTGTGTCGCACGTGCTTTGAATTCTATGGACTGTGATTCGCCTAACGATGAGGCACTGATCTTTATAGACACCACGTCTCCGTATCTGGCTCCCTTAGGGCATATGACCTCAAGTCTGAGCTCTTTTACGTTCTTGCCTGGTGTGTCTATTTCGATTTCGTTTTTGCTACGATAATTACTCCACAATTCTCCAGTGGAATCGTTCAATGCAACGTTCCATTCAGGTGAATCGGCTGAGTCGGGACCTGTTTCAATGCTCAAAGTGATAATAACCGATGCATCTGAACCGACCTGCAAAGGCCAGACAATGACCTCTCCCGCATGGACATCCTTCGAAGCATTGTCTCCAACTAATGTAAATGACATTTATTCCTCTCCAAATCCATTCAGAAGTAGCCTGGGAGGTAATTCATAAGCCACATGATGACAAACCCTAAGGCACCTAAAACAATGATTCCGATTGCGGTAACTGTCACTGTTTTCTTATACTCCTCCTTAGTAGGCATACGGGCCATCTTGAGAATTCTTCCGTACTTACCTTTACCGATATTGCGGAATTTAGACTCAATCTTGTCCTGATATTCTGTGGCTGTCGTCTCTGCGTCCATATTATCGTCCCGGGTGTCTGCGCCTCAAAGCGCAAACATCCTGTCCTTCCTTGTTACCACTGAAAGTAACAATATGAGATACCCCTTAGAAAGCATTATTATTTTAAAGGTTTCGGTGCGTCCTTTGCCTTTTGCTCCTTTCATTATCGTTAAAGTACAATATGAGAGCAATAGATTCGGACCAAAGACAGTCATTATATATTCGTTCTTAGTTGAACCCATTAACCTATAGGTAGGTGAGTTTATGGAAGAAGTTCTATGCAATATCGAACTCATCAAAGAGAACAACGATTTTGTTGTTAAGATCCAGAGTGATCTCGGCGGCGTAAGAGAATATAGATCTCAAATATTCGAAGATGTCCTCGAGCAGTTCGTAATGGACCTACAGGAAGAGTTCGAAACAGTCTAAAAAAGGTGAAAGTATGGCAGCATCAGATGCAAAATTAAAACAAATTATTAACGAATTGGAGGGTCATCTCGCAAACGACAATGGCGTTCCAAGAAATATCAGAAAAGGCGCTACTGATGCTATTGCGATGCTTCAGGATGCAAGTAAACCGTTGGATCTGCGTGTGTCCAACGCCTTGAACGTACTTGCTGATCTCTCTAATGATCCCAACATACCGATGGAATCATGGAGTACGATTATGCAGATTCTTTCAAGCCTCGAAGTCATTCTTAAAACATTAAACTGAATTGGGTTTTTCCCATTCAGAGTCTTTATTTTTAAGCAGTTTTCCGCCCAGCATAAATAGGATTATCTCTTTTGTTCTGAGATGATGTCCAGAAAATTTTGAAACATCTGTTCACCAAACTGAGTGTGCTCTACTTCTGGGTGAAATTGTACACCGAAAATAGGCTTCGTAAGAGAACGCACCGCTTCAACCGGACATGACGGCGATTGCGCCGTGATAATAAACCCCTTTGGTACAACTTTAACCTCATCGTTGTGTGAAGCCCATACAGTTATCTTATCTGGCACATTACGAAAAATACCTTTATGATCTTCTATACTTAGATCGACTGCGCCGAATTCTGGTATCTCTGCAGGCCCCAATCTACCACCAAAATGCTCAGAAAGAAACTGCATTCCAGCACAGATCCCTAGTATCGGATATTCAGCCTTATCGAGATACTCGCCGTTGTTTCCCATCGCATCTACGTCAGAAGCAACATTAGGGGACCCTCCTGACAAAACAAGTCCGTCTAGATCTTGAAGGTCTTCAAAAGGCGTCGTATTCGGTACAATTTTTGTATCGACCTGAAGATATCTCAGAACTCGCCATTCACGATGGGTCCATTGACCGCCATTATCGATGACATAGACCTTCATTGAATAGCAAATAAAAGCTAACGATATAAAGATAGCTAGTGGGCATAGGCCCAAAAAGTTTTATTCCCACTCTATTGTCGCTGGCGGTTTATTCGTTATATCGTAAACAACACGATTGACCTGCGCCTTCATAGTATTCGTAATACGTGTAGATATTGCATCGAGAACATCTAACGGTATCTTGGAATAGGTGGCGGTCATTGCATCGATGGATGCGACCGCACGGATAACGACTGTCCTCCCATAGGCTCTCCTATCGCCCTGGACACCAACTGATTTTGTTGGCAAAAGAACTGCAAAATACTGCCATGGCATCTCCATTTTTTTATTTGCCACCGCTTTTTGTATCTCATCCTCTACGATATGACATGCTTCACGAACAATTACGATATTCTCCGGTGTAACTTCACCAAGACACCTGACTGCAAGTGCCGGTCCGGGAAACGGCTGCCTCTCAGATGCTTTGACACCCAAGAATCTTGCGACCTGCCTGACCTCATCCTTGTACAGATCGTACAGCGGTTCACAAAGGATCATACCCATATCTTTTGGAAGCCCGCCAACATTATGATGTGATTTGATAGTGTCACGAACGCCATTACCCGATTCGATCCAGTCGGGTGCAATGGTTCCCTGAACAAGATATTTGGCTCCAAATCCTTTTGCTTCTCTTTCAAAGACCCTGATGAACTTCTCTCCGATGATTTTTCTCTTTTGTTCTGGATCCGTGACCTCTTTCAATGCACTAAAGAACTCATCTCCTGCATCGACAATTTTGAAATTGATACCAGTCTCCTGAAGCATTTCACGAACTTCATCAGTTTCACCTTTTCTCATAAGGCCCGTGTCGACATATATCGCAAGAAGCTTATCACCGATGGCTCTGCTCGCTAATGTGGCAGCAACCATACTGTCAACTCCACCGGAACAGGCAATGATTGCCTTTCCGTCTATTTTGGCAGTGATCGCTGCAAGCTGTTCCTCAATGAATCTTTTAACATCAAACACGTGAATGCACCTCTTCTGAATCCTCAACGACCTTTGCTGCCATCTCTTCCCTGTAGTCGGCTAATTTGCTTCTCAGATCTACATTGGATATACTGAGCATTTGAACTGCAAGTATTGCCGCATTGTCCCCTCTGTCCAATCCAACGGCAGCAACAGGTATCCCAGGAGGCATCTGCACTACTGAAAGTAACGCATCAAGATTTATCTTTCCACTGACTGGCACGCCGATAACGGGCTTCGTAGTAGCTGCCGCCACCGCGCCAGGTAATGCTGCAGAAAGACCTGCTATTGCAATAAATATCTCCGCGTCCGCTCCCTTTACGAGATCTTCTACCCTTTTAGGTGTCCTGTGAGCTGAGGCCACTACAACCTCATTCTCAATATTGAACTTTTTAAAAATTTCAACAGCTTTTTCGGCTACCGAAAAATCGCTCTTGCTTCCCATTATGATAAGGACCTTTGGCATTGACCGTCTGACTGATTAAAAGCATATAAAACCACCGAAAAACAGAGATATGAACACACACATCCACCTATAACACACCAATATATTCATAACGAAATCGCGTAGACAAATTAAATAAAATTCATCGCATCGGTCAAGAACAGCGAATCTAGCAGAATCCATGACAATTTCGCGTACAATGCCATTTTTCAAAGATCTTGTGAATTGTTCATAGATCTTCCAATCCAGACACATACCACTGTCGAATTATCATGGGTTCTCTAAAAAATAGACATTATTCTTATCCACCCAGCTTGTTTTTGAAGACCTTATTTTAAATGTTATCGATCAACAAAACGAACAATCGCTCATTTATTGGCAGTAATCTCCAAGTCAGAGAATTTTATTATACCTAATAAATAAAATAACCCCAATGTATTAAATATCAGATGAGTTATCGTTGCATCAAGCGAATAGATAAACTTATCGCTCTGGAGTATCGGTTCATGGATCTTTTGGGTGTGGTTGAAGAATTGGGGTCTAACGGAAACCTCATTATCAGGGGCGTTACCACACCAGATGTCGGTAATTCTGTCTACGACTCCAAAGAAAGAAAGATAGGTTCGGTGAAAAGGATTTTTGGTCCGGTCGAAAGCCCATACATTACAGTAATTCCTTTGGATAAATCTGCATTAAAAAGCATCACTGATAAAAAAGTCTATTTCAAAGTGGAGGCCAAACATGGCAAAGATAAGAGAAAGTACTGAAGAGGTCGAAAAGTGCCCAGAGTGCGGAAGCAAACACTTGGTGCGCGACTACGAGAGGGGCGAACTCCTCTGCGAAGATTGCGGTCTTGTATTGGATGACCAATTTATCGATCAGGGACCCGAATGGAGAGCATTCGATGTCGAACAAGGCGAAAAAAGAGCCCGTACCGGCGCCCCCATGACATACACAATACACGACAAAGGTCTTTCCACCGAAATCTCTTGGAAGAACAAGGACAGTTACGGCAAAAGCATTCCTACCAGAAACAGAGCACAGCTCTACAGACTTAGGAAATGGCAAAGAAGGATCCGTGTGTCCAATGCTACCGAGAGAAATCTTGCCTTTGCATTATCAGAATTAGATAGGATGGCTTCGTCAATGGGACTCCCCAGAAACGTAAGGGAGACAGCCGCAATGATCTACAGAAAAGCAGTCAATAAGAACCTTATAAGAGGAAGATCCATTGAAGGCGTAGTTGCAGCATCGTTATACGCAGCATGCAGACAATGTGGCGTTCCGAGAACATTAGATGAGGTTGCGAGCTCAAGTCGTGTCGGAAGAAAAGAAATCGGCCGCACATACCGTTTCATGACTCGTGAACTCAAACTTAAGCTCCTACCAACTAAACCTCAGGATTATGTTCAGAGGTTCTGCTCAGAACTCAAATTGAGCGGCGAGGTCCAGAGTAAAGCAGCAGAGATCCTGAAAGATGCTTCAGATAAGGAACTCACTTCAGGACGCGGCCCGACAGGTGTCGCCGCGGCTGCAATCTATATCTCATCGATTCTGTGTAATGAACGCAGGACCCAAAGAGAAGTGGCAGATGTTGCCGGTGTTACGGAAGTTACGATTAGGAACAGATACAAAGAACTTACCGAGAAACTGGGTATCGAAATCCAACTCTGATCTGCCGGGGCAATAGCCCCTATTTTTTCTTTCTTCCAGTTAAATTTATAATACCACAAAATTACGGTCTAAACCATTTGAATTCCAGATATTCCACATGATCACCGACGTGGGAAAAGAGGAACTCTTTCTTTACGCCACCAGATAGACGAACAGCCCTGGAAATCTCCGGCCACATGGTCACATTCGATGCAGATACTGCGTGAATGAGATATCTTGCATGACAATCGTCAGGTGATTTCTCATATGCTCTGAAGTGCGCACCATACTTGAAACCTGTTTTTATGACAAGACCGCGATCTCTTGCATCTGAAAATGCCACTAACCTAAGATCGAATTCATCCTGTGTCGAACGTCCGAACTCCATCAACGCATCCAGCTCCATATTGTCTTCAGTATCTGATGACACTATGGAAAGATCGCCTCTGCTCATAAGATAGCAGCTCTCAATAAGAGATAGCTGAAGCATATTTTCAATCATTTTTCCATAGAACCCGCTCTCTCTAATGATTGCAGCATCATTCAGGTCAAAAATGAACACACGGTCACGGATCAATCTGCCAGTAACTTCTCTGGAACATTTTTTTGGAAATATGTCGCCCTTGGGATCACGATGCGACATAATGTAATATGTCAAATCACCTTCTTCGTCTACAACTCCGTATAATAACCGCTTTCCCTTTGTCTCGGTCTCTGAGACCTCGTCAGTAAATGTATTGATATCAAATGCTGTCCTTTCGGAAACAGCCCTAACCAAATATATAGGACGAGAATTGCTCATCGTCATTCCCCTAGGAAATACAGAAAGGTCAAAATTACCACTTTCGACTTTAACGATGAACCCACGCTGTCTGAGATCACGATAGACCAGATATTTTACATCGAAATCCAAAAAAACAGAAGATGAATAATTAAAAAGCGCCTCAAAACTCATCTCTTTGTCTTGATAAACGACCTGTAATCTGTTGGATTCAAGAAGATACGTTGCTTCGACCAGATCCAATTCTATACCGTTACCGCTCATCGGATAGCCATAATTGCCCTTATTGTAGATCTGGCTTCCTTCTTTCTGGTCGGCAATGACCACCAAATCGTCAACAAGCTCTCCTGTCATCTGTCTCTTGTTACTGAACCTCGCTATTTATCATTTTTGTAAAAAAAACTATAGATGATGAAAAAAGATTTTTCCTTCATTAATTAGATACTATTGAAGGAAAGAAAAAATTTGATAAATGAATCAACTCGATTTTGATGAAGACGGCAGTACACCGTCAAGATATTGCTCATATCCATACAAATCGAGCATTCCGTGACCCGAAAGATTGAACACTATTGTCTTCTCTTCGTTCGCAGCCTTTGCTTCAAGTGCCAGATCGATCGCGGCCCTTATTGCGTGCGTTGATTCCGGTGCAGGTATGATTCCTTCTGTTCTTGCAAACATGACCCCTGCCTCAAACGTCACTGGCTGATCATAGGACCTGGCAACACAAAGTCCCTGATCATATGCTGCAGAGACCAACGGAGCCATACCATGATACCTCAGGCCGCCTGCATGAATGCCGTTCGGAACAAACTCATGACCGAGTGTGTACATCATCAACAACGGTGTCATTCCTGCGGTGTCTCCGAAGTCGTATTTGAACTGACCTTCCGTAAGTGAAGGCGTGGCTTTTGGTTCGACTGCAACGAACTGACAATCGGTTTTCCCTTTGATCTTCTCTGCCATCAGCGGGAAACAGAATCCACCAAAATTAGATCCGCCCCCAACACAAGCCACCATATAGTCTGGCTCGATCTCGGCTATTTTCATCTGTTCCATTGTTTCCAATCCGATTACGGTCTGATGTAACAACACATGATTCAGAACGCTTCCGAGAGAATACTTTGCAACACCATTCGAAGTAGCGGCCATCTCACATGCCTCTGAGATTGCCATACCCAAGGATCCCGTTGTTCCGGGGTACTTTTTGAGCATCGCGCGTCCAATTTCGGTTACTCCGGAGGGAGACGGATGAACTGTTGCACCATACGTATGCATAATTACCTTTCTCAACGGTTTCTGATCGTAACTTCCACGCACCATAAACACTGTACAGTCTATGTCAAAAAGATTGGAGACCATAGCTAGGGCGGTTCCCCACTGCCCTGCACCTGTCTCGGTTGTCAGGTTGTGAATACCCGCTTCTGCATTGTAGTATGCCTGTGCGAGGGCCGTATTTCCTTTATGACTGCCCAACGGACTCATGTCTTCTCTTTTGTAGTATATTTTAGCAGGCGTTTTCAGATATTTTTCCAAACGTCTGGCTCTCTGAAGCGGTGCTGGTCTGTTAAGATAAACATAATTATCCCTGACTTCCTCAGGAATATCAATATACCTTTTTGTAGACATTTCTTGCCTTACAAGCTCTTTACAGAATAACGGTTCGAAATCTTCTGGAGTCGCTGGTTTCATCGTTCCTGGATGCAGTGGCGGTTCCAATGGTTTTTTCAAATCGGCTGCTAAGTTATACCATTTCTTTGGTATGGACTCCAAAGGTAGGTCTACTCTTGCATCTTTACTTATTGACATACCCCCTTGAATATTCTATTAGTATATGAATATGTTGTTCATTGATGTATAATTATATGCATTGTTATACTATAAATATCAAAAAGTCTCTCTAAATTAACGACGTTAAAGTAACTATTAAATAGAAGAACTGACGTATATGTGGTAGTTAACCATAAGTTGACAACCAAGTGATAACATGAACGACATTGACGTCCTACTCTCAATGATAGAGAATCCTAACAGACGCAAGATACTAACAGCCTTGGTAAAAGAACCGCAATACCCACTACGACTCTCAAAAGAATTGGGCATAAGTCAACAGGCCGTTATGAAAAATCTTAACATTCTGGAAAAGAATGGAATGGTCGTCAGTTATCAGGAAAGCAGTTTGATCGGTCCCATGAGGACAGTATACGAACCCAGTTCAGAATTCACAATAGTGATCGATATGCGTAACAGCATGTTCTCGACAAGAATGATTGAATTGGAAGCGGAAACAGAACAAGGATCCGATGAATTTCCGCAAGAAGTAGTGGATCTTAAAGAAACGAGGAAAAGAATATCGAATATTGACAAAAGAATTGAAGAATTGGATAAAGAACGTTCAAAAAACATCAGAGAGAAAGAAAAGCTCATAACGTCTGTAATCTCCGAATTGGACGACACACGGTACGGCTATGATCACAGAAAAATACTTTACGAAATGATGAACGAACCCGACAGGTCTCTGGATGAATTATCAGAAATCCTGCACGTCAACGAGGACACAATAAATCATGTCATCGAGGACGTTGGGTACATAATGGAAGAAAAAAGAAGAGGAGGTAAGAAAAATGACCAATGATAAAGCGCTCAAGGTAGCAGAATTAAAACCCGGTGAAACGGGAAGGGGGATCGCAAGGATCGATCCTGAACTGATGGACATCCTGGATCTGAAAGTAGGAGATATCATTCAGATTGACGGAAACAAAAAGACTGTAGCAAAAGTACTGAGAGGTGGTCCTGAAGATGCCAACAGAGGCATCATCAGAATAGATGGCTCAACAAGGCGCAATGCTGGTACTGGTATCGATGAACGTGTCGATGTCAAAAAAATCGTCGCTAAAAATGCCGAAAAGATCACCTTCTCTCCTACAGAACAACTAAGACTGCAGGGCGGTGAAGATTATCTCAAACAGATAATGGAGGGGCGCGTGTTCGCCAAAGGCGATGTGATAATGCTCAATGTGATGGGTAACAAGATCGACCTTGTGGTCACATCTTTCGCTCCAGCTGCGGACGCAATAATGATGTCCTCAACCACCGAAGTAAAAATTACAGAAAAACCAGCAGGAACAAGCGGTGAGATCCCAAAAGTATCATACGATGATATCGGCGGTCTTGGAAACGAAGTAAAGAAGATCAGGGAGATGGTCGAACTACCGCTCAGACATCCTGAACTTTTCAAGAGACTGGGTGTCGAAGCCCCGAAAGGAGTTTTACTCCATGGTCCACCTGGAACTGGTAAGACCATGCTCGCCAAAGCAGTGGCTGGTGAGACAAGCAGTAACTTTGTGTATATCGGCGGTCCAGAGATCATGAGCAAATTCTACGGTGAATCCGAAGGAAAGCTCAGAGAAATCTTCAAAGAGGCCGAAGAGAACGCTCCAAGTATAATATTCATCGACGAGATCGATTCGATCGCACCTAAGCGTAACGAAGTGTCCGGAGAAGAAGAGAGACGCATCGTAGCTCAACTTCTTGCCTTAATGGACGGTCTGAAGGCACGCGGTAAGGTAGTGGTCATTGGTGCAACCAACAGACCGAATTCCATCGATGAGGCCCTGAGGAGACCTGGAAGATTCGACCGTGAGATCGAGATACGTATCCCAGACAGAAACGGACGTTTCGAAATATTACAAATCCACACGAGAGGAATGCCTCTCGCAGAAGATGTGGATCTTGAAAAGCTCGCAGACAGAACCCATGGATATGCTGGTGCTGACCTGTCCGCACTCACGAAAGAAGCTGCTATGGCTGCTCTGCGCCGTGTATTGCCTGACATCAACATGGAAGCAGAAGAGATCCCTTCCGAGATGCTTAATAAGATCCAGGTCAACAAAGATGATTTCCGTGAAGCATTGAAGGACATGCAACCATCCACTTTAAGAGAGGTGCTGATTGAAAAACCAAATGTGAAATGGGAAGACATTGGAGCCCTGGAAAGTGCCAAACAGGAATTAAAGGAAGCCGTTGAATGGCCTCTGAAATACGGCAAAGTGTTTGAACACATGAACGCTAAACCACCAAAAGGAATCCTGCTTTATGGCCCCCCAGGAACCGGTAAGACCATGCTTGCAAAAGCTGTGGCAACAGAGTCTGAAGCAAACTTCATAGCCGTAAAGGGTCCGGAGTTCCTCAACAAATGGGTCGGTGAATCCGAAAAAGCAGTAAGAGAGACCTTCAGGAAAGCCAGACAGGCCTCACCTTGCGTGGTCTTTATGGATGAGATCGATTCGATCACCCCGCAGAGAGGCACCGGCGGTGACAACAATGTCACAGAAAGAGTGATCTCTCAATTACTCACGGAAATGGATGGATTGGAATCGCTGAACAATGTGGTCGTCATCGCAGCAACGAACCGTCCTGACATTATCGATCCAGCATTGCTAAGGCCAGGAAGATTCGATAAAATAATCTATATTGGTACTCCAGATAAGAAATCCAGGAAGAAGATATTCGAGATACACACAAAGAACAAGCCTCTTGAGAAGGATATTGACCTTGATGTCCTCGCAGAGAAGACGGAAGGCTGCACCGGAGCGGATATCGGAGCAATATGCAACGAAGCCGTAATGATTGCAGTGAGAGAGCTCGTTAAGTCTGGTAATATACCAAGCGAAAAAGAACTCAATAAATGCAAGGCAAAAATGAATGACTTCCTCGTCGCCATAGACAAAATGGGCCCTAAGGCGAAAGAGGAATTGAAAAAATACGAAAATAACTGAGGTGAAAATATGACAACAAACATTTGGGAAGATCTCTTCGGAGAATTTGATAGCTTCAACAGAAGGTTTGAGAGATTATTCTCAGACCTGACCAGTGGTGACGGCGACGTCAAAACCTATGGATACACAATGTTCCAGGGACCTGATGGGGTGCCTCATGTTCACGAATATGGAAACGCGGTCGGAGAACACGCATTGATCTCCAACAACATTCGCGAACCTCTAACTGACATATCTGTTGATAATGATAAGATAAGGGTGATTGCAGAACTACCTGGTGTGCAAAAAGAGGACATTCGATTGGAGGGCAAAAAAAATGCACTTACCATCTCTGTCGATACCGAGACGAGAAGGTTCAAAAAGACGTTGGCCCTGCCATATGATGTCGATCCAGATACCGCCAAAGCAGAATATAACAATGGGATACTTGAAGTTACTTTTACCGCATTGGGTTCTAAAACAGACGGCAAAAGAATCTCTATTGAATAGGTGTGCCAGCACATCAGCATCATCAGACGGGTCTCCCCCGTCTGATGTTTTTTATCACAACCCTTTCATTCAAAATCAATAATTTTTGTTTTAAGTATTTATAGAAGTACAACAACTATCTGAGTAATGACCAGGGACAATCTGATCAATACAACAAGGGCTATACTGGCCAAGGCTGGGTATGACATATCCCCTGTAATGACACTGCGCAGCGTATGCTTTGACATTGTCGGCAGAAAAGATGATACCCTGTTGATTATCAAGGTCCTCAGTAATGTTGATGCTTTCTCGAGAGAGAACGCAGAAGAAATGAAGGTTCTCGCTGAAGCATTATCTGCAAGTCCCGTGCTCATAGGAGAAAGATCCAGTTCTGGTGCTCTAGAACCTGGTATCGTTTACTCTAGATTCGATATTTCCATTATCTCAAATGATACTTTGGCCGATCACCTTTTGGAAGAGGTCCCTCCTTTTATCTTTGCTGCCCCCGGCGGATTATATGTCAAGCTTGACAGCGCATTACTCAAAGAAATCAGAGAATCAAAAGGTGTCAGTCTTGGGACATTAGCTGAAACGGCAGGAGTTTCTCGACGTACCATTCAAATGTATGAAGCTGGGATGGGTGCAATGATTGATGCCGCCCTCAGATTGGAGGAATTTCTCAAAGTACCGATTATCGAACCTGTAAATCCGTTCGGATATAATCCAAAACATAAAACAAAGGAATATGAACTGTTCGGCAACGAAAGAACTGAATCCATAATATTCAATCATCTTTTAGACATGGGCTTTGCCGTAACTCCTGTGAGCAGAAGTCCATTCGAAGCATTGACCAGAAGCAAACAAATGATCATCCTCACCGGTCTCGGCAATGACGATGAAAAACTAATACAAAAAGCAATAATCGCTTCAGATATTTCCAAAATTTCCGGAAAGCATTCCGTTATTATCGTAGAATGTAAACATGGTCTCGAAAATGTCGAATCGACTGCGATTGTTACTAAAGATGAACTTAAAAAAATGGACGATAAGGAAGAATTAACAGATATCGTCCTGTCTAGGGGCAATAAATAATGATTATGATGCGGGTTGAAAATTGCGATGTTTCTATATTACCAATAATCAAGGGTCTTATTTCTGAATCTGAAAAAGTAAAAGAGGCTTTGAAAAAAGATTATGAAGCAATCGCTGTAGCTCTAGGAATAGAAGAAATAGAGGTACTTCGAAGAAGAAAAGAAATCATTGGGGAAAATGAAACCAGCGACCTTGATTCTGTTTATGGTTTCCTTTTGAAAGATTATGGAAATATTGACATGCCTGTGCCAGCATACACAGAATTGATTGATACCTGCAGTGAAAGAAACATCTCTGTGATTCCACTGGATATGGATGACGAAACCTATACAAAGATCTATTGCGACACTGTGACTCCTTGGGAACTCTACAAAGAGAAAAGAATAATGAAAAAGGCCATGAAAACAAAATTCGGTGAAACACCAGAAGAATTTGTTAAAAAATGGGACTCCATTGTTAACGAGATCAAGGGCTACAAAAAAATGAGCCTGATAAGAGAAGAATACATTGCTAATCAGATTAAAGATACAGCAAAATACAGAAAAAACCTGTTAGTGATCATAGAATACGAACGTGTAGATGGGGTCATTGAACTAATAGGTGATGAATAAATGGTCTGTGATCAATGTAAAATATCGCGTAAAAAAGGCGATAGATATTGCATCTCTTGCGGAGAACCTTTGTTCATAAAACAAAACAACTCATTGATTTTTATCTTCGGCATTTTGATAACACTTATTATTTCCGCCTTACTATTATTCGAATTATATGTCGGAATCATAAAATCTGGATGGGTATTTTCCTGTGTATCAAATTATTACACAAATATCATTTTTATTGTGCCAGCACTTGTAAGTGTTGGTAAAATTAGTGGATTCGAGCTACAGATATACTATATACTGCTACTCGTCGCCGTCGTGGCTTGTGTAGGATATCTGTTCTACAGAGCAATAAAACCTACAAAGGCACTTATCAACGGAGATAAAGAACCAATAAAAAACACTGCATTGTTTGAAGTAGCCGTATTATTCTCCGCACTTTACTTCTTCGAATTCATTTTGACCTTAGTTCTAAAAGCATGCGGCGTAAACATGGGCACCCTTCCACAAAGAGAAACTTGGCAATGGATGTTCGATCTTTTGGAAGCATCCGTTTGGGAAGAAATCATTACTCGCGTTCTATATCTGGGTGTTCCAATGATGATCGTCTATGCCATAACAAAGAACAATGAGTTGCCTTTATGGAGATATCCATTCGGTGGTTTCAAAATGAACACCACTGCTTTAATTTTCATCATATTCTCTGCATTCATGTTTGGCGCTGGTCACCTTACCAACTGGGGCTGGTGGAAATTCATTCCGACCTTCATATTCGGACTTATTGCTGGTTATCTTTTCGTTAAATACGGAGTATACGCCACAATTGCGATACATTTCTTAACTGATTATCTATCTGCAGAAACATGGCTAACAGGTAACAGTGCAATAATTACTATGCTGTTGCTGATTGTCGTTTTAGCACTGGCCATACCCTATTTCTTCATCTATCTAAAAAGGGGCTTTTTATTCATAAAAAATACATTCATGAATGAAAAACTAAATCCGCCAGAAACGGATTAAGAAAACATTTTTTCCAATCTTTCCTTTGACTCAACTGCGGACTGGAATGATTTTGCTTCAATGATTAGATTGCCATTATACTTAGGGAACCTCATCAATGCCTTCTTAAAATCAATATTGCCTTCGCCAACGGTTTTGTGCTCGTCACGTTCACCCATATTATCATGAACATGAATATTGGCAAATCTGTCACCTAGGGCATCAATGATCTCGTCGATCTGATTAGTAGTGTTTGCATGCCCTATATCAAAACATACATTCAAATCGGTTCCGTCTAATAATTCTTTCATTTCCTCTGCCGTTTGACCGAGCATAAATTGGAATTCTGGCATGTTTTCAATTGCTATCGTAATTCCATATTCGCTCGTAATACGATCCAATATTCGCAGTGATTTCTTTGCTGCAGCAATAGATCGCTCTTCCTGATACGGAACAGCCATAGAATAAAGTCCTGGATGTACAGTTATTGTTTTAACATTCAATTTAACAGCATATTCCATTATTGTCATTATTTCCAATGTCGAGGCTTCTCTTATCCTTTCATTCAATGATGCAATATTGATATCACAAATCGGAGCATGTATCGAAAATGTCATTTTGTATGAATCTTTAATCATTGCCAGTCTTGCTGTAACATCATTTAGATTGTGTTCTGCCTCAGCAAAAATCTCCCAATGCTTAAAAACTTTAGAGACCTCTTCCAACACTTCCTCTATTTGGTATGCGCTGAACTCTGTGGATGAAACACCGATCATATCAAAACCTCTTCGCCGTCTACTGTCTCTGGTGCAACATTTTGAATCAAAGCCTCAAGCTCATCATCTTCAATAATCACTTTGATCGTACCTAGAATCGTTCTTTCCTCAGAGAAAGAAATTAGCCCCATAAATGCGACTTGCTTATTCAGACGAATCAAAGTCCTGTCCGTATTTCCCCTCATACCTTTAAGAAGCAAAGCTCTGGTGGTATCTAGTATCTCTTGTTTACGGATTTGACGAGCAAACTTATTCAGATTGTCCGTTGTTCCCTTGATCTCACTTTCAGAAACCTCGAGTACTGCATCTGGGAATATCTTCAGAATCGCAGTCTTTACTTTCTCGGGATCCTCACTAGGATACACTGGGCAGTACAATTTAACTGACAGCATGTTGCCACCACATCACATAGATGGTATTTTAACAGTTCCAGTAAGATGTCTTTTTATCCGCCTTGTGCTGCTTTACAGTCCATTCAATATTGTCATCAAAACCTTTATACCACTTCATCCACTCTTTCACGTTCATGAAATCGGATATTCTGGGTTTGGTTGCTAAAAGGAATATGTTCCTTTCACCAGATGCACTCGAGTACATTCTCTCTAACTCAGATCCAATCGGTTTTACACAAACAGTATTATCAGCATTGTCCAAAAATGCAATGTTCGTAACAAAAGAAGACGTCATCAATTGCGTAACCGGGCAATCAACGATTTTTGAATCTCCAAAACCAATTATTCCTCATAACAAAAGACAATATGACATCAGTGTCGTTCCCGGAACAGATATTACCGGAAATTCAACATGCGAAGGAAATATTGAAGATTTTGCTAGATACTTCCGAAGCCGATATTCTAGTTTAAAAAAAATTATCGAACGCAGGATGGATTTTGGATCCGCAATGACTATCGATAGGGCAATGACCATGGACAGAGACGTCAAGATAATTGGTATTATCAACGACATAAAAGTCACGCCAAATAATCATATTATACTGACTTTGGAAGACGACCAAGGTAGTGTTTGTAAAATTCTGATTTTAAATTCTTCCCCTCACATCAAGGATATCTTTGTTGATGACCAGGTCATTGGGGTAATAGGAAAACCGGGAAGCAAAAAAGATATTATTGTTGCTGATAAGATTGTCCATCCAGATGTTCCAGTAACTCATGAATGGATACCTTCGGATTCTGTAGCATCTGTTGCATTTCTTTCAGACATTCATATTGGGAGCTATACTTTCCTTGAAAAAAATTGGAAAAAAATGATTGAATGGTTAAAGATCAATGCAGAAAAGATGGAGATCAACTATCTGGTTCTTCCAGGCGATGTAGTTGATGGGATCGGTATTTTCCCAGGACAAGAAGAGGAACTATCAATACTCGACATTTATAAACAATACGAAACACTAGGTGAATATCTGAAAGAAATTCCAGATCATATCAAAATCGTTATTCACCCTGGAAATCATGATGCGTGCAGACCTGCAGAACCACAGCCCGCTTTAAGCAGCATATTCACCAAAACCTTTGATTCCAACATAATGCTGGTCAGCAATCCTGTTTACCTTAATATCGAAGGAAGAAAGGTACTTACATATCATGGAAAAAGTATTGATGATTGGATTGCAGGTGTTCAGAGACTTACATACGATAACCCGATAGACGTAATGAAAGAGATGGTGACTTGCCGTCATCTTGCTCCGATATACGGACAAAAAACTGCTATTGCCCCAGAAAAGAAAGATTATCTTGTAATGGAAACAATACCGGATATTTTTGTCTCGGGACACATTCATGGTGCTGGCTATATGGAATACAGAGGAATAAAACTCATTAATGCATCAACTTGGCAAGATCAGACAGAGTACCAAAAGATGCACAACTTCAATCCAACTCCCGGAATAATGCCCATTGTTCACCTTGGTAACGGAGAAGTAACTATGAAAGATTTTAGAAATTAAAAAAGATGAATTGCCTTTCTAAGAATGTCCTTATCGTCCTTATTTAAAAAAATAGATTCGGCTTTGAGCTACAATCAAATGCGCACGTTATTCTTTTTGCTTGAATTCTATTTATTTGAATAGAAAAATTAAGTTTTTGTAAAAAGTTTATCCGGTGAGCAGTACCCAGATGATGAGGAAAAAGCCTAAAATAAGCATTGAATACGCGACTATCCACGTTATTTTGAAAAATCTGGCTAATTTTACCGGATCGTTCTTTAACGCAAAATAGCGGTCTTCTAAGCTCATTTTTACGCTGCCTCGCCCTTTCCTTTCAGATGCTTAAGACGGATGGTGCTTTCCCTCTCCATTTCATCGAGACGGAATTCAACAAAGCCTTCTGCATCTTCCAGGTTAGGAATAACCTTGAATTCAAGAGCATTGACCCTTCTCTTGGTCTTCTCTATCTCATCCAGGAGTTTCTTCATCGTCGTCTCGATCTCTGCAGCACGGACAAGTGTTGCCAGCAGCTTCTCGAAAGCTTTGGAAGCCTCTTCGATATATGCTGATGTTGAGATGACACCGTAGCCTTTCTTTTCAATGCCGATGTGAAGCATTTCAGCATCGACCTTGGGGACCATCATTCCCATGATACTTTTGCTACCGACGGTAACATGCGGTTCCGTCTTGAGAGCATAAGCAGCGCTTTTTACAGCGATCTCACCTTCCACTGCCCTTGCAATGGCAATCTTCATCATTGCCGATTCGTAATCAGATGCAACGGAACTACGCATTGCCTTAGCCTTCTCCATTATTTCGAAGAACTCGATGATAAGGCCGTCCCTCTTCATCTTCATGATCTTGTATCCACTCTTAGATAGCTTGATCCTCTTCTTCAATTCGAGAAGGACTGAACGGGTAGGGGTGATATCCTGGTTGGGCATTTTTCTCACGCCTTTAGGTACTTCTCTATGTACTTACGGTCAATCCTTGTGATCTGATCCATATCAAGAGTCCTGATGATGTCCCATGCAATAGTGAGGGTGTCCTCGATAGAACGATCCTCATCATATCCCTGGCGTACAATCCTGTCCTCAAAGAGGTCTGCGAAATCCAGAAGTTTTCTGTCTTTAGCCGAAAGTGACTCTTTTCCGACAATTGCAACAAGACCACGGAGATCTTTACCCTCTGCATATGCTGCATAAAGCTGATCTGAAACTCCCTTATGATCTTCGCGGGTTTTACCTTTACCAGTACCTCCACCCATCAACCTGCTGAGTGATGAAGATACGTTAACTGGTGGGTAAATACCGGCACGATGTAATTCCCTGGACATAACAATCTGTCCCTCGGTAATATAACCTGATAGATCGGGAATCGGATGTGTGATATCATCGCCAGGCATTGTAAGGATCGGAATCTGTGTGATTGATCCTTTTTTGCCCTTGATCCTTCCCGCACGCTCATAAAGCTGTGCAAGATCCGTATACATGTAACCAGGATATCCACGCCTTCCAGGCACCTCTTCTCTTGCGGCCCCTACTTGACGCAGTGCTTCGCAATAGTTGGTAATATCGGTCATGATGACCAATACTTGCATTCCAAGCTCAAATGCCATATATTCTGCCGTGGTAAGACCAAGGCGAGGTGTGACAATACGCTCAACTGCAGGATCGTCTGCAAGGTTAAGGAAAACTACCGCATTTTTCAATGCACCAGTTCTCTCGAACTCTTTCATGAACATCTGCTTCTCTTCGTTGGTGATTCCCATTGCAACGAACACAACAGCGAACTCTTCGTTCTCTCCGCGTACTTTAGCCTGTCTTGCAATCTGTAAAGCAAGCTCGTTGTGTGGAAGTCCAGCTCCTGAGAAAATAGGGAGCTTCTGTCCCCTGACCAGAGTGTTCATCCCATCAATTGTGGAGATACCTGTCTGAATGAAATCAGACGGGCTGTCCCTTGCCCATGGATTGATGGCCGCACCAGTAATGTCAAGCTGCTCCTCGGGCGTAATTGCAGGCCCGCCATCCAAAGGATCGCCGGCTCCGGAAAGGATCCTTCCCAGCATATCCCTGGAAACTGGCATTTTCATAGTCTCTCCGAGGAAACGTACAGAGGCATCCATATCGATACCTGATGTTCCTTCGAAAATCTGAATGACCACTATATCATCAGATGTGTCGAGGACCTGTCCTCTTTTCACGGAACCGTCGGACAACTTAACACTGACCATTTCCTGATAAGCAATAGGCTCTGTCTTCTTTACGAAAACAAGTGGCCCTGCAATTTCTGAAATTGTCTTGTACTCTTTAGATACTTTAGCTGCTGTCATATTTATGCCCCCAGCTCCTTGAACTGTACATCGAAGTCTTTGTCGATCGCGGCAAGTTCCTGATCGATGTTGTCTTCGAGTTTTGCTCTTGTGAATCTTTGCTTTGCAGAAATCGTGGTGATCTTTTCAACAGATGCGCCTGCGATCAATGCCTTGTTTGCAAGATCTGAATATTTCCTGATGAGCTTTATCATTACATATTGTCTTGCAATTGGACTATACGTATCCACGGGGTGGTACGCATTCTGCTGCAGGAAGATCTCTCTGATCATCTTTGATACTTCAAGTGTGATCTTTTGTTCATCTGGTAATGCATCGGTACCGACCAACTGGACGATTTCCTGTAACTCGGACTCTTTCTGAAGGGTCTGCATTGCCCATGACCTAAGGGCAGGGAAGTCTTCTGCTACATTGGCCAAATACCAATTTTTCAACTGCTTGTCGTACAATGAATACGATGTAAGCCAGTTGATAGCTGGGAAGTGTCTCCTCTCCCTCAACTTAGTGTCAAGTGCCCAGAACACACGGACAATACGAAGGGTGTTCTGCGAAACAGGCTCTGAAATATCTCCACCGGGTGGTGAAACTGCTCCGATAACAGAAATAGATCCCTCGCCTCCGGAAAGAACCTTTGCACGGCAGGCACGCTCGTAGAACTCTGAAAGCCTTCCTGCCAGATATGCAGGATAACCTTCCTCACCGGGCATTTCTTCAAGCCTAGATGAAATTTCACGCATGGCCTCTGCCCACCTCGAAGTGGAATCTGCCATAAGTGAAACATTGTATCCCATATCTCTGTAGTATTCTGCAATGGTCATTCCCGTATAAACGGAGGCCTCTCTTGCTGCCACAGGCATATTGGATGTATTTGCAATAAGGACGGTCCTGTTCATCAGGGGGTTTCCGGTCTTTGGATCTTCCAACGCCGGGAATTCTGTAAGAACTTCGGTCATTTCATTACCGCGCTCTCCACATCCGATGTAGACCACAATCTCAGCATCTGACCATTTGGCCAACTGCTGCTGTGTGACTGTCTTTCCTGTTCCAAATCCTCCGGGAATTGCGGCTGCGCCTCCCTTTGCAAGCGGGAACATTGTATCCAGAACCCTCTGTCCTGTTATAAGTGGAACATCTGGCTGAAGTTTCTCAACGACAGGTCTTGGTACACGAACCGGCCATTTCTGCATCATCATAACGTTTTTTCCGTCAATTGTTGCAATGGTCTCTTCGACTGTGAAACTTCCAGATTTGATATTATCGATCTTTCCTTTCACATCGACTGGTACAAGAATCCTATGTTCCATCGTACCTTCCATAACAGTCCCAATGATCTGTCCGGAGCGTACCTCATCGCCTTTTTTGACAACCGGGTTAAACTCCCATTTCTTTTCTCTGTCCAATCCAGGTGCAGTAACTCCACGGAAAATATAGTCTCCCATCTTTTCCCTCAATGCCGGCAATGGCCTCTGGATTCCGTCATAAACGGAGTGCAGAAGTCCCGGACCTAGTTCCGCAACGAGCGGACGACCGGTGTTTGTGACCGGTTCTCCCGGTCTGACGCCGGACGTATCCTCATAAACCTGGATGATAGTGCGGTCACCAATAATCTTGATAACCTCGCCCATCAGTTGCTCTTTTCCAACATGCACGACATCGTACATACGGGGGGAGATACCGATAGCGGTAACGACAGGTCCAGCGACCCTATAAATCACGCCTTCTTTACTCATCTATTCATCCTCTTTGTATAAATCAACGCCAATCGCTCTTTTGACCTTCTCACGAAGATCGGTTTCGCCTCTCCCAACCGGAACGACAACAGGTTGGATGGAATCCAATACCTTTTGCCTCACATTGGGGGTCAGAACATCAAGGTCCTTTGAGTCGGCTGCAAGTATTCCGATACCTGGTGTAGCCATCGCCTCAAGGATCTTCTCCTGATAATCATCTGGGCCTGCCACGAAGACACGCCTTAATCCTGCAAGTCTGAATCCTAATACGAATTCTTCGCTGCCGATAACTGCTATATCCATCAGATCACCAGTAGTCCTTTGATGATTTCTTTATCAAGTCCGCTCTCAAGCCCTCTTGCAATAATCCTGATGTTATTGACCTCATTCTCCTTGTGAATCATGAAATCAAAAACCGGTATCACTGACAACGGATAGAGGTGCGAGAATTTCCTTGCTTCTTTCATCTTGTATTTTTTCATCCCGGCCACAATATCCTTGAGCGAATTGGTCTCTGCGTCCAGCGCTTCTTTGATATCGTCGTAGAAATCTAATTGCGCCAAATCGTTTATCGCCGCCGATATGGTCTCGGCATTGGCAAGCTGAGTGGCCAGCTTTTTATCTATGTCTTTTCCACCGGAGATAATGTATTTCATTACGGGCTCTCCGTGAATTCCTTCCATCTTCAGTTCCAGGATCGTTTCAAGGTTGATGATGTCGATCTCTTTCCTGATGAAGTCTTGGAACAGGCGCTTAGGTCTTGATGTAGCATCTATGCTTAGAAGAAGTCTCTCGTAATGGTTTTTGTCGAGGAAATCTTCAAGTTCTGTAAGGTTGCCGTCCGCCTTGTAGGTGGCCAAAACCTCCTGTGGGAAGGATACTGACGCCATCTTACTGTATGCTGCGATAATCTCGTCACCAGTTTCTAGTGAGATCAACTTATCCAGCGCATCACTGTCTAGACTGCCTGCAGGGACAAGGTCTTCCCTAATATCCTCTGCGCCCAAACCAAATGACTTGCCGCGAAGAATAACCTTGAAGTTCCAAATGTCCCATTTCTCCAGTGCTGCTGCGATCATATCGTACAACTCACCAGTCGTAGACTGAAGGATGCCCCTGAAGAGTCTGGCCATATTTTTGTAGGTCGCGTGCTCAATGAGGTCTATTCCCTCAAATTTGCCCGTGAGCTCAATGATCTCCTTCTGATACCCAGTTTCACTAATGAGACGAGATATCTCTGGAAGACTCATCATAAGCATCTTTGAGTATGCTTCATCACCCATGAGTTGCGATTTTTTCGCTTTCACACGTGCAACAGTATACGCATAGTTGCCTTTCTTTCCTTTCTTGCGCCCGAACATACCCTTCACCCGAAGAGAATATCCGACAGGCCCTTCAGCTCGCGGTCCCAGACCGTCTGAAGGATTGTCTTGTACTGCATATCGACCTGAATGGCTCCGTCCTCGCTTTCGAGAATAAGTCCACTAGTGATGTTTTCATCAACGATGATCGAAGATACTCCGAGATCCTGTGCAGTAAACGACTCTCCTGCTGCGATATACGCCTTAGGTTTGTCGATGACCGCTTTGATGCTGCCACCATCTTTTTGTACTGCTCCAATTTCTTAGCAACTGGTGCAGACTCAAGAGAAGCCAGCGTCTCTGCAAATGCCTGTGCGAGGATTTCCTTTTTCTTTACCAGGACAATCTTTTTACTCTCCAGTTCTGCACTGGAGATCTCCTGACGGTCAAGACGCTCAATAGCTTCCTTGAGCCTCTTTTCCTCTTTTTCTTTCATTGTGGAAATCTCGGTCTCCGCATTGGTCATGATCTTTACGACCTCAGCATCCGCTACCGCCCTTATTGCGGCCGCGGATTCGTCTGCGGAACGACTGATTTCCATCTTTACGTCATCTAATGCCATGAAACGGCCTCTGATCTACGATTACATCACGAAGATTCCAAGGATAGCAACAACGAGTCCGAAGATAACGATTGTTTCTGGAAGAACCATCAAAATCATTACTTTACCGAACAAGCTTACATCCTCGGTGATAGCACCGACTGCTGCGGCACCGACGTCTCTCTCTGCAAGACCTGCACCGAGACCGGTTATTCCAACTGCAATGCCTGCGCCAATCATAATTAATCCACTTGCGTCTTCTACCATTTTTATACCTCTGTTTCTACGATTTTTGTATGTTTGCGTTTAACTGTGAGCGGATCATATTCTTGACCGCCGCCCACAAAGAACTTGTTCATCATTTCAACATACTGCAATCTTAATCCATGCAGACCTGCCGAAAGGATGGCCAAGACCCAAATCATCAGATGACCGATAAGGAAGATAGGGAATCCTGCGAGTATTCCAGCTATACCTCCGATACCAGCGCCGATCATGATAATGGATATGTAGTTGAACGCCAGCGCCATGCCTGCTTTGGACATACCGATGGCGGCCAAACGAGTGTAGGAAAGAATGTTTCCTACGATACCAGGAAGCTCCAGAATTGCCTGAGCTTTTTCTGTCTTCCAACACAACGCGATCCCTACGATAAGAAGAACGAATCCAGCGATGAACGTGTAAAGCAATTCACCTTCTACCGCTGGCATAGGTGTTGTAAAAAGCAACTGTGTCATTGCATA
>JBAZDV010000003.1:0-11078 GCA_041654195.1 Candidatus Methanomethylophilaceae archaeon
TAAATATCGTAGGCCATCATACACCCGAGGTCTGGATGGAATGTCTCAGACAAATATGGCACTTTGGAACGCTCACCGAAGTTATCTATGACAACAAACCCATAGAAACGGTTGAAATTATGGGCCTCCGAAGCCAGATATATCTCCCGGATAAGGGAGCTTTCCCCGATGGTTACATTTGGAAGGCAGGCTCAAACTCCTGGGAGGATTATAAGGCAGGATTCCTTACCAGTTTCAACCCTGGGTTTGAGTACACTTATGGTTCAAGGCTGCGAGCCTGGGGAGCTGGCCAGGTCTGGACAAAGAACAGCCAGCTTATCTCCATTGACCAGCTCGACTACATCATCCGAGAGCTGAAGCGGGATCGTTCCAGTCGCAGAGCCATCGCCGTTACCTGGGTGCCGCCCTACGACGAGAAAACTGAATCTCCGCCCTGCATGATGTCTTTTCAGGCACTCATCCGGGGAGATCGGCTGAATGCTATCGTTCCTTATCGCTCCCATGATATGTTTGGTGCTTATCCTGCCAACACATACGGGTTATCCGGGGTCATGGAGTTCATAGCCGATGCAGTGGGAAATTGCGAAATAGGAAACCTCATACTGTTCTCAGAATCAGCCCACATATACTGGTTCAACTGGCCAGAAGTAGCCCGGCTCCTCGGAGAGACTATGGATGTACCGTTCTGCAAAAAGATAGCAGTAAGCATGGCGTGTGCGTGATATACAATGATTGCCCCCATTATACCTATATTACTCGAACATTCGATTGCACCAAACTGGGAAGATGCACAATACGAATGGGAATTGGATCACATCTGGTATGCAGATAAAAAGGATAACATGGCATGTGAATGCAGTCATCCTATTTGTGAGGTATGTGTTGTTAAAAACATCGCAAATGGTGTCGAATTGGAAATTGGAAACTGCTGCGTTACTCAGTTACCAGAGTTTCGTTCCGTGGGGTCAGTCTTCACCGCTTTACGAAATGGTCGCATCAACGAAGCTGTTATCGAATACGCAGACAGGAAAGATATCATAAATGAGTGGGAAATAAAATTCTTATTAAATACTTACAGGAAAAGAAAATTCTCAAGAAAACAAGCTGCGATCTATTTAAGACTTCGATCTAAGATATACAATTCAATAAAGATATCACCGGAACAGTTAGTTAAGATACACAACCTATGGGGATGGGATACTAGAAATGGCAATAGAACGTAATACTTGGACCCTCCATCTTCTGGAGAGGGACAAAAAGACACCACAGGACCGGATTGTCATCCTGACTAAAGAGATCGCCCTGGTTGCCTATAATTTACTCCAGGCTCGCATATTTGCAGCAGAAGCTGATGCATTGAGAGCCAATGCAATTCTTGAGCTAGGTGATGCTATGGTACAAATTGAGATGTTATGCTTCGATCTCGGAATACAACCAAAAGATGTACTTAGACAAGGCATTCTACACACTTTTGAACGCTTTCAAGATTTTGAAGCTCGTGGTTGGGGGCAGAAATGATCGAAATTCAACTAACTCGGGGAATGGTAACTCAAATTGATGACGAGTTTGAATATCTGAATCAATATAAATGGTATGCCAGACGCGATCTACGTAATTCACACGCTCGCTATTACGCCGCACGTACAATACATTTACATAGTGTTGTATCAGTAGATCTTATACATCGCGTTATCATGAGCATCAAATTGGACAGACCACTTTTAAAGTCCGAGGAAATCGATCATATTGATCACGATGGCCTAAAAAACACACTTAAAAATTTGAGAGTAGTAACAAGATCCCAAAATGCAATGAACCAACGAAAACGAAATATGAATGCGCATAGTCAATATAAAGGGGTAACGTGGCATAAAAAACATTCTAAATGGTATGCTCAAATACAAAAAAACGAAAAAATGCTTTATTTAGGTCTTTTTGTTATCGAAAAAGACGCTGCACTTGCTTATGATACAGCCGCAAAACTACATTTTGGTGAGTATGCTAAATTAAATTTTCCAGAGATGTAACCATGAAAACCCAAACCTTAATCGATACCAGGCCTGATATAGACACTTACTATTTAGAGATGTGCAAAGTAGTGGCCTCTCGGTCCACATGCACCCATAACAAGGTAGGTGCCATCTTCGTAATCGACAACCAGGTCATCTCTACCGGCTACAATGGAGCGCCAAGTGGCGAAGAGCACTGCCTCGACATTGGCTGCTCAAAACCCGAGCACGCTACCAAATTCGAGACCTGCAGAGCAGTTCACGCTGAGGTGAATGCCATCATTCAGGCAGCTCTCCATGGAGTCTCCATTAAAGGGGCCACGCTCTATTGCACCCATTCTCCATGCGTAATGTGTCGCCGGGTACTGAAAAACGCCAAGATAGATACAATAATATTCTCGGAGGAATATGACAAGCATGAGTGAAGATCGACTCTTCGTGCCGTTAAACAAGAAATGGTATGACCTATTCAAAGCAGGAACGAAGCTCTGGGAGATTCGAGCAGTCAGCCCTCGATTCAACCACAAAACCGTATATACTGGACGCACCGTTGAACTAAGACGAGGTTATGCTGTCAAAGGAGCCCTATGGGGTAGGATCACGGACGTAGCCGAAATGAGAGATATCTATCATCTCCCAGCTCAAATCCTGGCAGAAGCTCTTCCAATCGACGAGTCAGAAAAAGCCCTCTGGAACGAAATCGATAGCTACAACACAAAATATGATAGGTTCATAGCCTTCAAAGTAAAGCTCTTCCTCAGCCTATCATCTTTGAAAGCCAGTAATACGATTTCAGTTCCTGGTGGGTTTGCACTCTCAAGCAGCGAACGCCGACACGTCGCTAACAGCGTAGATCAAAACCGAGAGCTATTGCAAAAATTAGCAGAGCAGTGAGGCACTATGAAAATCCAGATTCTCGACGCTACCTACAATTACGACCCGCATGGATTTCCAGTAATTGTACTTTATGGAATCACGGTTGACGGAACACCCGTTGAAAAGCGTGTCACCGGATTCCTTCCTTATTTTTATATTGAGGACCCATCTCTCCCAACAGCCGAAAAGTACTTGGCGAATTTAGGCAAGCAGATAGGCATTGAAATGCGATTCGAGGACATTCTGAGATTCCGTCCTATCGGATTCCAATCTAAACCCAAGCCAATGCTCAAGGTTACTGTGAAAAATCCCAAAGACACTAAGATCTTAAAAGAATTCTGCGACATGGACGGCTACGTAACATACGAAACCGATGTCATGTTCAAAGATCGGTTCATGATCGACCACGGAATAACTGGGTCCGGATGGGTCATACTACCCGATAAACCTTATGTCAATCATGTGGATGTTATTGGTGTCGAGGACAAAGCCAAAGCACCCATGCGTATCATGGCTATAGATATTGAAGCGCTACCCAAAGAAAACGGTGGTATGCCAACATCGGACGTAAATCCGATAATCCTCGTGAGCCTTGAGTTTTCGCCTCCGTGGAGAGGCCAAGACAATGTAGTGATGGTTGCAAAGGATATCGGATGTCCAAGGCATGATGTCGTTTGCTCAAATAACGAAACTGAGCTGTTAAAAAAACTGTCATTTATTGTCGAGGAGTTTAATCCAGATATCGTGGCCGGTTACAACTCGACTGGTTTCGATTTGCCCTATATAACCGAGCGAGCAGAAATCCTAAAAGTTCCCCTGAGATTTTCTCGGGACGGCAAAGCTCCTTACTGCAGGAGTTTCCTGGGTAAATACACAGTCAGTATCACTGGCAGAATCGTTCTCGATATGCTACCAGCGGTGAAAGCTCTCGATAAATACCGGCTAAAGAGCTACAAGTTAGCCAACGTGGCTAAGGAAATCCTCCACAGCGAGAAGCTTGATGTCAAGCCGGGGGAGATGAGAGCCCTCTGGGAGGGCCCCGGTATCGCGAAATTTATCTCATACTCCAGACGTGATTCATGGCTGGTTATGAAGATGATCAAGGATTTGAAGGTCATGGATAAATACCTCGCGCTCTCTCGCGCCAGCGGGGCATTCCTGCAGGTCGTCGTGAACGGCGGCCAATCCCACATGATCGAAGCTAAGCTAGCTAGGGAGTTCAAGGTCGAACATCGCCTCATGGGCACTAAGACAGCCATGGACGAAGATGATATGGCTGCTGCGGCCATCACAGGGGCCATAGTGCTGTCCCCAGACATTGGCCTGACCGAAGATGTAGATATCTTGGACTTCAAATCCCTCTATCCAACCATCATGATGGCCTATAACCTCTGCTATACGACTGAAATCAGAGACGAGCAACCAGATTGTGAGAACATAGTTTCGCCGTGCGGAGGCAAATTCGTTCCCCACTCTCATTATCTTGGTATCATCCCACGCATCCTGAAAAAACTATTATCTGAACGCATCGCAGCTAAAAAGGCCATGAAAACTGCATCCACCGATGATGAGCGAGATGCACTAGACGCCAAACAGCAAGCCATGAAGATCCTTCTGAATTCGTTTTACGGTTACACCGGCTATACGAGGGCTCGCCTGTTTTCCCACATCATCGCAAACTCAGTCACCTCATATGGCCGAGAGAACCTTCTCAGAACCTGCAGCATTGTAGAGGAGCATCAAAACTTTGAGTTTGAAGGCAAGAAGTACGTACTTCGAGTAGTGTCTGGAGATACTGACTCAGTTTTCATCTCAATCAAGGGGGGAGTTGACTTCGAGACCGCCCAGAAGATAGGTAAGGAGCTGGCCAGGATCATCACGGCTGGGCTGCCCGAACCTATGGAGCTGGTGTTTGAGGCCTTCGCCAAACGACTCCTTGTAGTGGCCAAAAAGCACTATGCAATGTACCGGTTCGAATCTCCGGAAAAAGGGGTCATCAAAGCTAAGGGCATTGAGACGGTACGCCGGGATTGGTGCAATCTTACAGCCAGCACCCTTACCCGATGCCTTGAACTAATCCTGATTGACGGCAACACCAACCAGGCCCTCGACCACGCCAGGAAGGCCCTTAACGATGTCAAGGCACCCAATCCTGACACCTTAAAAGATCTCGTGCTTACCAGGACACTAACTATGAAACCCGAAAGCTACAAACAGGTTCAACCACATTCAGAATTGGTTAAAAAACTGGAAGCACGGGGCGTTCATAAATACGTCATCGGGGATCGAGTTCCCTTCATTATTGTCAAGGGGAACCACCGGAGAGGAAAGAGAAAGGAACTCATGACGGCTAGAGCTGAAGATCCTGAATATATCCTGACTCACAACCTAAAAATAGATACGGACTATTATGTGGAAAAACAGCTTTTGCCGCCGCTTTCAAGAATCTTTGCAAGTTTCGGGATAGGGGCGATGGATTTAATGAGGAAGTCCAGACAACAAACCCTCTTCAGCTAACCCAAGAAACTAAATACTATGGGAACATCTTAATTATACCGGACTCGATGTTTGGCTCCTACTACCCATTCAGAGTCCGGTCCCTCCTTTATTGAGGGATGGATTATAATCACAAAAGTCGTGAGGGAAAGAAATGAGAAAACTAATAGCTATTTTGGTCATCATTGCGATGGCTGTTGTAGGTATGGCAGGGGCTGCCAACTACATGTACGAAAAGGCATCCGTCAAGGGTGTTGGCTACAAGAATGTTGAAATGATCGTCTCTACCCAGTATGGGTTTGCAGGCCAGAAACTTGTAGAAAAGGAATCGGGTTCCGGCAACGTCATCACCGAGAGGACTGAGCTTGAGGCTGAACGGCAGCTCAATCACCAGGGTAGTGAGATCAGTGGTCTATGCAACTGGCCTACAGGTACAACTTGCCCCATGGACTACATCAATTTCACCAAGGAAGCTGAGTTCGAGTACATGCCCGTCTCTTACCAGACCGGCACCTACGACCAGAAGTGGGTTGAGAAGCTGTGCGTGCAGAACTACAGGATCGGCGCTGTGCTGACTGAGATGTACACCCATGCTGAGCACCTGCAGAAGAGCACCGAAGTAAAGACCAGAGGTTATGGCACCGTACAGGCATCCCGTGACACTGATAAAAATAACGGCAAAGACGGATCATGCCCGGCGTGCTGCACTGGCGTTCTGGAAGCAAATCTGAATTCTAACGTTATCGGCGTTGCTCATATTGGCTGGGTATCTCGTGACCCCCTGGCTGAGGCAAATCTTAAAGGAAGACATGCTGAATATGGCCGATCTGTCGAGGACCTGACCGGTGTCTTCTCCATCGAGAAGTTCATCCAGCTCTGGGGCAACTCAACATGCGGCGCAATCAGCGTTGACTGGCTGCCTTGCGTATAAGGTGGCCCAACACATCTTTTTACAGGAGCTATCATGAAAAAAATTCTATTGTTTACTCTTTTGCTAATCTCTTCCATTTCGGCATGCTTCGCCTTGTCGGAGGATTTTAAGGGAGAGGGGCAAATTAACGCCTGGCACGATGGAATTGTCTCTGATCGTGCAAGTGGAACCGGGATCATAGAATATGCTGCAGAGCGCTACGAAGGCGGTCTGTCAACCGGCCTAAACATCATCAAAGGAATCGGAAGCTACTCATTTAGAGCTGCAGACTACTCCGTGAGAGTAGACGATTTTACCGGACGCATCATAGTCGAATCAGATGCAACCAGTACTATCGTTGACGGAAACGGAACTGGCGTCCTAAAGACAAGATCATTTAATGCCAGCAGGATGGGTGTATTGGTCAGTGGTTTCCCATCAGGTGAATTGAATGCAAAAGGTGTCTGGGAGATCCATGCCAGCAGTACCAGGGCCGCTTACGTTGACCCCATGACCATCAATGTGACTGCTGAAGCAGCTCCTGTTGAGGATATTCCACCTGTGGTAATAGATAGCGATTCGGAGGTACCGATATGAACTTCAAGAAAGCACCCAAAAATGAAGAATGTGAATGTACTAACTTCGGGGAAGGTCTGTCGGATGAGGATTTTGCCTCTTTCTGTAAGACCCCCGAAGCCATCAAACGTATCGTAAACGGCGTAATCAGCGAAGTTGGATCTGATCCGATGTACGTGGATGGTGCCGGCCAACGCTGGACTCGCGGAGACTGGAAGAAGAGATTTGGCTACGACCCGAAGCCAGCGTGGGATCGCATGAAGCGTCTCGGAATCGCGAAGCTTGGTGGCCGCAAGTAGCGAAAACTATAAGAACTCATGAAAGAACGTTGAGAGCGCTGCCTATAGGGCAGCAGAATCGAGAGGACCTAAATATGTTCGATATATACGATATAGATATCAAGAATGGGCTTTCGACCATGGCCGCCCGCGCCAGAATCGCAGTGGCGACAGGCAAAGCCTGAACATACGAGGCATCTCGGTCATCAACTTGTCCCGCCGATGACACAATTTCGGCATCCTGAGTAAAACGCTTGCCCAGGCAGGAGGGTCTCAATGTCCTGCCTATCTACTTCTCGAACATCTTACCAACAGCTTTATAATATATTAGTACATACCTGTGTCGTTGGTGATACACACGTACAGGTTCACAGAACTCATCGGAAACAAACCTGCTATGCGAATCATGGGATTTCTAATCCAAAATAGTCCTAATAATTATAATAAATCCCAGCTAATAGCAGAGCTTCAAATGGGCCGAAAAACCCTCTATGATGCGTGGCAGCTTTTGGATAAATTCAACCTGGTTGCAACCATCAGCTCAGACGGAAAATCACGGTTCTACGTACTGAATAAAGACAATAAAATAACCGTCCAGCTAATAAAGCTATATGCGGCAATAGAAGCAGACTGAAACCGGAAGGGATTCTCTATTCCAGTCTGCTCAGTGCAATGCATGTCGATCTAGTATAAAAATGTGGTGAGGAAAACATGAATCTCGATACCTACAACATATATCCAAAATATAGAATTGGTCAGCGCGAAGCGATTCAGGCCATGTTGGATACATATGACAAAATCAGATCCGGGGAGATCACATCAAAAATAATAGAATCTGCATCTCCAACCGGAAGTGGCAAAACCATAATCAATAGAGCTGTCGCATTAGCCTTATTGGATAAATACCCCGGCGAGTTCCAAAACGTAATTTATACCACACCCCTCAAAAATCTAGTAAAACAGATTGCAGAGGAAACTGCCCTTGGAATACCAACCGTAACCGGAAAAAGCAATTATCCCTGCGCTACCCTGATCGGTTTAAACGCTTCTGAATGCCCTTACCGTACAGCCAAGCTCATCAGAGAGAGACCCGACTCCTGCAAAGGTTGTGAATATGCAATAGCTAAACAGGAATTCAAAAACGCCTCTCTGAAAGCATGCACATTCGACTTCATCCTCTACAATTCAGCCGCAGCCGACATGTATATCTTCGACGAATCAACTGGTGTCGAAAATAAACTGTTGAACCATTTCGAGATCGTATTACCACCTCGCATTGACATTGACGACCTCGTAAATAGCCTGCGTGATTGGTTCTACGATCTAAATGTCGAAAAGGAAGAGTTAAACGAAAAATTAGAAATGATAATGTCTAAAAGGAGGTTTGAGAAAAAGGAGAAGCTGTTGGCTGATTTAATGGCTCAGATTCAAGCCGTTACGAAAGAACTAAACACCGTAGATCGAAAGATGGGCAAAGTTGGTAGAATCCTGCAGCTAGCTCGTGATCCAGACGATTATTACATCGACGACCAGCGTAGATTCAAACTCATCTACGGCAAGCCATTATTCACGGCCTTCACCAAAAAGCCAAAGCTGGTCATAATGTCCTCAGCAACACCAAACACAACACTGCTATGCAATGAGTTCACCAGAATTGAAGCCCCGCACCCAATCCCTGTCAGCCAGCGAAGGGTGTTCTATCATCCCGTGGGCAAAATGAGCCAGAAACACCAGGACAAAACCATCCCAGCCATGGCTGCCAAGATCATGGAGATCCACAAAAGCTATCCACGGCAAACTATTGTGCATTGCCACAGCTTTGGCCTGGGCCTGAAGCTCAAAAATGCCCTTAATAGCCCCTTGGTGATCCTGCAGGAAGAGAAAAGACGCGAGGAATGGCTTGAGCAGTTCCTGGCTGCAAAAGAGTGCATCGGGCTTTGCATGGCCTTTGACGAAGGGCTGAGCTTAAACGGTAAACAGTTTCAAAGAAATGTCATTCCAAAAGTACCCTATCCTGGCCTGGGCGGCTGGGTAAAAAAGAGAAACGACTCCGACGAGAAAAAGTACAACATCGATCAATGGTATCGGATGACCACAGCCATCTCCATTCAACAGGCTGCAGGTCGAACTACCAGAGGTCCGGACGACTATTCAGAAACATACATACTGGATCTGAACTTTAGCTACTTCTTCAGTCAAAACAAGATATACTTCGAGCAGTGGTTCAAAAACGCACTGGTATGGAGGAAATAACCATGAAACTAATTATCGCAGGCAGCAGGACCTTTGACAACTACGAACTCCTATGTGAAATCGCAGATAGGGTACATAATAACGTGGAAGAAGTAACCGAAGTAGTCTGTGGGGGGGCCAAGGGGGCCGACTCCCTGGGGAAGCGATGGGCAGAGGAACACGATATACCTGTGAAGCTCATGCCAGCCAAGTGGAGCGAGGGCAAGTCTGCAGGCCCAGCTCGAAACAAGGCCATGGCTGAATATGGAGAATCCCTACTGGCCTTCTGGGACGGGGAATCTCCTGGCACCAAGAACATGATTCGATGCATGAAAATTGAAGAAAAACCATACAAGGTCATCACTTACGGAGGTCAAGAATGATTCTTATTTTTTGTCCACTTTGTAGCGACATCGTATCAACAACAGATAAGGAAATGCGATACTGCAAATGCAAACTCTCAGGTGGGATGTATGTCAATGAGCAAGTAGTCGAAATCGAAGGCAAAGCTCTCCCAGTGGAGATCATCACCCAACAGCTCCAACTGGGGGCCCTACGACGACGAAAGGACGTTCCCCTCTGCGTTGAGACATACATCATGCCGGATGATTCTCCTTTCGTGTACAGACAACCACTATGCTATCGATGCCGGAACGATCAAATCAGCCAGCTTGATGTTGTAGACCACCCGGAAAACAGCAAAGATAATGCCCAGGACACCCAGGGCTACCAGGTTTACAAATGTCGCATTTGTGGTGAGTACCATGGGTGCCGGTATCAGTACGACCGAGGAACCGGTAGTGACAACCGCTGGAAAATGCTGGGGAAAGATCCTGCAAAGATAAAGAGGCACTACTAATGACGAAAGAGAGAAGCGTAAATGAAGAAAAACATAAAAGAGACTTAAAAATAATCAAACCCATTTATGACCGCGCCGGCAGAGCGTGCGCGACGCAGGGACAATCCCATTTAAAGGAGTTCGAAAATGGCAACCCTTAAATGGATGAGACCATTTCCCTGGCTAGTGATTGAAGCCACGGACGAAGAATTACGAGGAAAATACGGCACTGCTTGGTGGTTTGCTGGTATCGCGTCACTTTTTATAAACGTGATGCTGTGGGCTGCCATAATTGTGCTAATCCTGGTGGGAATCCCAGTATGATAGCACATACAACTTGGAATATTCAACATCACCTAACCTACAAGTTTAAATTCGATATCCCAACAAAAGTTCGAGGTAACATCATGAAAAATAATCAACCATGGGTCGTTTATTCGACATCCAATTGCCCCAAATGCGAAGCGCTGAAGGCAGCCATGCCCCCGTTAAGCTTCAAAACCGTGGACATGAGCACGCCAGAGGCTTTGACGGAACTTCGGATTAACGGAGTATTTTCGCTATCCGCACCCATCCTGCAGGTAGGTGAGGATTTCTACACGGTGGAAGATCTATTCAAGGGAGACAATCTGATAAGAGAAACGTTGCTTACTATTTTAAAATAAGACAGAAAAGGTATGGGAAAAGATAAGCCGGAGCTTACCTTCTGCCACCGAGGGCGCTGCTCATGCAGGCGCTCTTGGCCTTGGCTCTCTCCATGCCAGTCATACCACGGGTGGCCGCAGAGCACTCCTTGGATGCAGTGCTGAAGGCCTGCTGGTAGGGCTGCAGGTGGGAGGGGTTGAATCCCTTTTCGTATGAGG
>JBAZDV010000003.1:11088-19868 GCA_041654195.1 Candidatus Methanomethylophilaceae archaeon
CAAATAGGGCGTTCCATAACCAGACAGCACCAGACCGGCGCTGCCCATCTTTGCGAGGGGTATAAATGCCATTCTTGGTTCACTCCAAGTACTACATGACACGGGGGGTATAAATACTAATTCGTAAATTAAAAAGTATACGTAAACTCAAAAGTTTACATGCTCCACTGCTAACGAAAGGTAAGATGGTAGAAATATGTAAAGTTTTTTCTAAGATAAGCTTTTATGTAAGTTCACCCCTATAACCGTATATGGTAGAGCAATTGAAAGACAATACCGCTGTAAAGGGCATTCGCAGAGAATTAGCAGACGATTACGACAAACTGGAAGAGCGCATGGACCGACTCAAGGCCGCGGCCCAGGACGCCTTCGGGGAGCTGTCCAAAGAGACCCGTGAGGGCATGGCCAACCGGGTAGACGATGGTTTCTCTCCTGCAGAGGCAAGAAAGTACGGTGAGGCTACAGTCAAAATCATGGAGCTAATGCATCTCGGGTTCAAGGCTATCGAAGGCAACTTCATCCGAGACATGGAAGCCATCATCGGACCCAACGCCTACAAGATCGAAGATAATGGTACCATAACCTTCGACGTATCCAAGCTCGGTGGAAAGCTGTCCACTGGATCCCTGGGTGTCGAACAGGACCAGCTCAAAATAGTAAAGCTGCAGGACGCCCCCAGCTTCGACGAGGGCGACGAAGGACCCGTCACTACTTAGTTCTGAAGGTCCCATACTCTTTTTTTGCAGCTACTTGTTTTCTGAGATTTATGATATCCTGCTCGGTTATGCCTCTGTAAGAAGACTCGGGTGTAGTCAAATTCATACCATACACCCACCAGTCTATCTCAGATTCAACCAGGTGGACAGAATTGCTATCATCCGGGCTCGAAGTAAACCCAGACAGGACATCATAGATAGTAAGGAAGTGCTTCATTCCCAGGAACATGGTTGATTGGGGGCGAGCATACCTACCCCACTCGGGGTCACCCCAGGAGATCACATGTATTGGGGTTGCGGTAGATTCTATATATACTCGACCTGTAAAGGCCCCGGTGGTGTCGTTATACAGCTCTGCCGTCACCCACATATGGGAGCTGTAGCCAGCATCCTTCGCAATCGTCCAAGGTCCGGTGCCATCCATGCAGAAGCCGGCCTCGAAGCCATGGCATTGCAGCAGCCATTCCAAGTACGCTGACATCTCACCACAGTCAAACGTGCCGACCTGGTAGGGTACGGTGAAATGATCACCAATTAGGGTTTTGAGACCATGCAGGCTATGGTCATTCCAAGTAGCATTTACATAATAGGGTTCAGGAATTGTGGCCTGGCCGGGGCACAGGAGGCCCAGGAAGGCCAGGATAAAGAGTACAGCCAGGATTTTCGCCATGGCTATACTGTGTGCACACAAAGGATTTAAGGTTTGTGGTTGGGTTCTTTACGAAGTACAAGCACGGCTATTGGAGACTGTGGTTTGTTTTCACAATCACCTTGGCAAATACCACTACAAAGCCCGGCCTGCATCTCGCGCCCCAGGATCATCCCTATGAACAAAACTTCAAGGGCATTTTGGCCAAACACCATACACTGACGCATGACTGCACTCCAAGGAGCATCGATATTGTGATCCAGAACTACGGTCACGAGTTTACATAGCTCATTGAATCTATTCAATTCGATACCTATGGAATTTGCGAACTCCGCTGTATTTTTATCAGACGCGACTATCATAAACAACCCATTCCTACAGATGGCTTTTTTCCTTCCCATGCTCTGTATGTTATATCTACTTCGAAATGGTCACCCACTTTAAACAGGGTGCATTGCGATTTCGGAAACCAATAAGCTTCCTGATTACCATTTGGATCCACCAGATGAAGCAGAACTGCTTTCCTAGTTTGCTTTTCCATCCAGTTTACTTTTGGGCCCCTCGCTTTTGAAAGCTTAAATCGGGGCATCCAAATCCACCAACTCAGTGAATGCGGCCTGTACTTTATCAAATTCAGCACACGATTCTTGGTAATAGTGTCTGACGACTTCCTTCCAGGGTACGGCTAGGGAATAATAGAGTGTCTTACGTTGGCGGCCACCATTATCTGGGGCAACTGGGGTAATTGTAATCCAAGTCGATATCTCCTGAATTCCAATCGATACTTCAGGCTGACGCAAGCCCGATGTAATCTCAATCATGCGAGAAGATCCACTTTCCCGCTGCAATAGATAGGTAAATACCCCTGCAGCCTTCCGAGACATACCCAGGAGCTGTAGTCGATCCATAAACTTTTTATCAGCCTCACTAAACAGTTCTATGGTCTTATCTTTCATGTTCCACCTCCATACTGGCCATAATATACACATGCAGTATCAACATATAAAAAGTTTGCCCTGAGTATGCGGAAAGGTTAAATAGCTGCGTGCACATATACTGGTTTTATGGCATTTGTGAAAATAGGTCAGACACAACGCCCAGTACGAGAAATACGAGGCATGAATAGAGCAGATAGTAAATCGATATCCGCACGATTCAAGCGGGAGGAGATAGACAAAATCAATAAATACTGCGAAGATAATGATATACCACGTTCTATTTTAATCCATGATGCTGTCGTGGATTATCTCAAACGCAAAGCCGAGTGATATCATGAGTTACGACGCGATTCCTGAATGCATGAGAGCACTGCGGCAGTTCTGCTGCCGAGTGCAAAAGCAGCCATTTGTCAAAGGAAAAAAGGGTCTGACGGCCAAGGCATGGCCCAAGCATCCCGAAAATTGGCTAACCTTCGAGGAGGCCCTGGCTGCCGTTGAGAGAAAAGAGCTGGTCAATTTTGAGGACAAACCCCATCCGGTAGAGGCAATTGGATTCCTAATGTATCGTGCGCCCCAGGCACCCATTCCAGTTCTCATCGGGGGAGACATAGACTGCTGCGTTGACCCCCAAACACTAGAATTGAGTACCTGGGCATCAAACTTCCTGTTACTGATCTTGCCTTTTTACGTGGAAATCTCACCTTCAAAATGCGGTATCCGCTTCTTCATTATGGGAAACATCGACCGGAATAAACTGGTTGGCGACGGGCCGCAAAATGACATGACTCAGGAGACCAAGGATAGGATCTTTGCAGCCAAGCCTGGTGCGTTCGCCAAATTCCAAAAGGGCCTGAACGTCTTCAATACCTTAGAATTATATGAAAGTGGGCGGCATCTTTCACTAACCGGCGACCGCTTACCAGAATACTGTTTCCCGAAAGAAGATAGAACTTTACCCGTGCTAAGCGCTGTTGCCAAGTTCATGGATGCAGAGCCGAAGGTGCTCGACAAGGGCGAGAACGCGAATAGGACTGCAAGCCTTCCGCATATCGATATCATGGACGTAATCGACACGTCCAAGTTTACTCAGTCCGGAGGGCAGCTCCTGGGCCCCCATCCCACCCTGGGCAGTACGACCGGGAAGAATGTAGTGGTAAACCCGGAAGCAGGGATCTATTGCTACATGCATGACGGCCTAAATAAGGGCGGGGATGCCTGGGAATGGCTGGCGTGCGAGTGCGGGGCGATACCCTGGGAGATGGCCGGCACGGGGATGCTGAAGGATAGAAGGCTGGTCGAGAAGGTCCTGCAGCATGCCGTGTCTAGGGGGCTCATCAGCGAGAAAGAGGCTGAGATAGACCTACAGACCGGGATTGTGAAGGTAGATCTGAGCAGCGCGATAGGATCATTCGGTATGCTGGAGAGCAATGGAACCATAGTTCGAATCATGCCTAATAAGATGGCCGCTAGTAAGCGATCAGCCGTGTGGATGTCAGACTGCGCCCTGTGGGTGGACACTGAGACCAGGTGCGACGGGGTAACTGATTTCTTGCTCAAAGGAAAAGGAGCGAAGGATGGAAGAGATGTAGAATTTACGTTATCATCGACTACAGTCGGCGGTAAAGAGTTCTGGAATGCCCTGACGAATAACTTCGGCACAGCCAATGAGATAGGCGAGCTGGAATGGAAGCACGTTCAGCGCATGTCGAAAAACGTGAAGGTCTATATTAAGGTGAAAAAGCCAGCTTGGGATGGTAATCTGCCTCTAATTCCTGGTTACGAGCCAAATAAGAATGTTTTGTTCGAATTATCATCTCAAACGCCAGTACATGTTCATGACGGAGATATCGAAGATGCTAAGAACGTTATCCGTAACCTGTTTATGGTTCATAAATATTCCTGTATTTTGGTAACCACAATCTTGGGAGCCCCTGCGGTTGCCCGATGGTATCCAAGAAATAGGATTGCTTTAGGCATATGGGGATCGTCAGGGAACTTCAAAACATACACAACGACCTATGCCATGGGCATGTGGGGGCGGAAATACCTCGACGGGCCTACTCTGATGGCCGGACGGGGGTCAAGTACGATCAACGGGGCCATGGACGTGTTCATAGCGGCTGGGATCATGCCCCAGATCTATGACGATGTTAAGATAGTTGATAGAAAGAAGGATGTCGAGGGTTATGTTCAACTTATTCACAAAATCATGGAGGGGTTTGAGAAAATCAGGAGCCGGAAGGAGGGAGGTCTTCGTGAGACTATTCAATTCTTGAGTACGCCCATCATCACGGGTGAGGTGCAACCTCAGGAAGCTTCTACTACAGCCAGGGTTCTAGGACTGGATTGGAGCATGAAAACCGAGCAAAAAAAGATAGCTTCCGATGCACTGGCCAAGTTAGGAGAACATAAGGAGCATATCCCAACAGTGGGTTATCACTGGATGAAATTCCTACACGAAACAGAAGAAGTTCTTGGAGACAATTTCAACCGTTACCAGGTGGACTTTTCAGCTAATTTCAATAAGCTCAAGTTTGCCAATGCAGGCCGCTTGTCATCGATTTATGCTATGCTGGCATGCACCTGGGAGCTGTTGGAGGTATCACCCCTCGGAGAGGTCTTTACAGAATACCGGAAAGAGTTCCTGGCAGCCCTGACTGAGGTTATTACGGCGCAGGGCGAGCAAGTAAGCGCGGAGACGGAGGGGGCCAGGTTCATTGCTGCGGTCCAAGAAATGGTAGCGTCGAACCCTTCCATTGTCCAGAGCAGTACAACCATGAGAAGCATGGGAAATATACCCGTCATCGGAAAATGGAATCCGAAGGGCTTATTCCTTATCCCAGGACCTACGCTGGATGCTATGGATAAGAAGGGCGTATTTGACCAGATACCAAATAAGCAGAGCATGACTCGGGTTTTGAAGGAAATGGGCGTTCTCATCCATGGGGATGGCCGAAATCTTCAATGCCAAGCCTCAGTTAATGGGGCTCAGATCAGAGGATGGTACATTAAGGCTTCCGCACTGCCGGCCATACACGATTCCGGGGGTGATTTGCCTCCAAAAACCTGAGCTTTCTTTTTTCTTACACCCAACCGTCTAGTTTCCGACACAAAATGGGCATTTTCGCTATTAAGAGGCTGTTTTTGGAACCAGCAACGGGCGAACGATTTAGGAAGTGGCGGTATCTAGCGGCCTTACGACCATGCCCCCCCCGACAGAAAAAAACTAGATATAGGTATTTAGCTAAAAAGCATCCTAAGTTACTTCAAACCTTTAGCATGGTACAACTTTGAAGTAACTATCATTTAAGCCTATATCACTATGCAATGACCTTTTTTGCAGTAAAGTAGCCCTTTTCTATCTTGGAACATGCCTTTTTTGTCGGTTTGTCGGTGAATGGGTGAAAAATAGTACAAAAAATCAGACGCAACGTTAGATAGATAGATAGATAGAATAGATAGTAGTAGATACAATACTCTCTCTCTCTCTCTCTCTCTCTCTCTCTCTCTTCTCTCTCACCGACTTACTCACCTACAGTTACACGACTATACAACAACACATTTAATCATTACAGATTAATCGTGATAATTACCTGACTACCCACCTACACCGACATGTCTCCAGTTGTAAAGTCCTCAAGATTACAACCTGTCTGGTTTACCTCAAGAACCACAAACTTTATCTAAGTTAAGATCCTAAATAAGTCCTATGCGTGCTACAATTATCAATAATATTAGCGAATTAGACGCCGTTAAAACTAAGGCAGTCGTCTTTGCCTTTCGTCCCAGCATGAATCACATCCTGCAAATAACCGCTAAGCCCCGAATCAAAGTCATCCAAATTCCGCCCTCGTCTGACAAGAGCTTGGCCGCCGCAGCCAAAGAATTGCTACTCCAAAAGAAGATTCTCTGTCTCACTGGGAGCATCCAAGGCATCCGGAAAGACAAGCAAGGCAACCTCGTAGATATCGAAATACCAGAAGTAGAGATTCCCGAGGTGCTTAAAATATGAAGTTCATTGCCACGTTTGATTTCAAACAGCGCCCGGCAACCCCAGGAATGGCTGTACGAGTCGGAGACAACCACTATTACACCCTAGACGGGATAGCGGAAGAATACCGATGTGAACCAAATGAGCTTCTTGTTATTACGGCCATAACTCATTCCGTCGATAAATTAGGCATGCTCAAGGACATTTGCTTAATGATTGATGGCAAAACTCGTGGCGGTGTTGGAGATGCTGTCACGCCAGGCAAGAACCTGAGTGTCATGCTCGTGTTCAAGCAAGCTGAAGATTTCCGTCTTCCTCCAGCTCAAATTGACTATCCGATTACGGTCACAATAGAAGCTACTCAATATCAAGTGACCAACATATCACCTTAATCTAACCTATTTTTATCGCAGAAAGTTATATTAATATGTATTGCCTATTTTCCTATGGTGATCACCATTGGGATCGTTTAAAACTACGGCCGTAAATGCCAAAGTCCTGACCAAAACCACCGCATCTTGGTTGAAGTCAGGTGGCACATCGAGAGCCAGTTCCTTTAGCGTAGGAACTCCTCCGGCATCGTCCTTTTCGACAGGCACAATCAAAACTCAGAAACCATTCAGCAAACCTGCTCCGACGCCTACCAGAACAATTGTCTTCAAGACCAAGGCACCTGTTACCAAAACGCCTGTCAAAGGTATCTTCAGTCCAACCAACTGGGGCAAACCCACCCCCTACGTAGCTCCCAAGCCCAAGCAGGGCACCTGGGTAGCGGCTAAGAAAAGTAGTGGTAGTGGCTCTTCAGGTGGTGGTGGCCCGCCTATTGGAACTTTCCATCCGGATAGTGCCAACATAGCAGCTCAGAAAAATCCATTGCTCAGATCAAAAAATATAGGAACTGGTGGTAAGGTAACGTACTAGAACTTGATTGTTTCTTCCTCATCCACCATTATCTCTTTTTTGACTTTCTGTGATCGGTATTTGGATCCCACTTGATACGTCTTTAGAAACAGCCCTTCGGTTGCCAACACGTCTCCTTTGTTGTGTTTTGCAATCTCATCCAGCTCATTGTTCAGGTACCATGTTCCCACGTCCCTCCCATTCCCATAGAGCATTCCCTCAATCCCCAACATAGCGCACATCATTTCGAGCGTCGCGCTCTGCTGCTTATTCCATTTCCCCCCAACCAGGTTATCGTAAAGGTCCACCACATTTCTGTCATACTTATTGCTCGACAAAATATCCACAAACGGTATCTCATGCACCAGTCCTCTCATCCTGAGCTGCACGAAATCGAACTCTTTCACATTAAATCCAACCCAGGGTCTCGGATTCAATTCTGCCAGCAAATCATAAGCCTTACTGATCACCTTATACTCATCTTTCTCACAGAAGCACCACATCTCCCCGTCTTCGCCCACCACCTTGGCTGTAATGCAGATTATCTGTGCTGTAGGCCACTTCAGGGCTGCACCCTCATCACATTCCCCGCAATAATCCTTCTTCTGCTTAGGGTGCGTCTCGGGGTTGTACTTGCAATGGGTGCATTTGATTGACTTATACAGATCTATCTGAGATTTTTGACCGGGTATTGTTTCAATATCGATCACAGTTGCCATATGTTGACTCATTGATTACCACGTTCCATTTTCTCATCATCTCCGGTGTATTTACTTTATGAAGTCTGTCTAGGATTACCTCTGCTTTAAAACCGGTTATTATATATCGATAACTACCTTTATTTGCTTTATCATAATACACTCTTTCTTTTTTATCATCAACTATCATTCCTAAAATTTTGCTTATCCATATCAATAACGGTTTGGTTCCAGCGATTTCTAAAGTCATTCTTGGTCTACGGTGGTTTAAATTATCGCTCTTATTTACTCTAATAGTGCCATCACCATCGATTATGCCTTTGATATATGACAGTGATAAATCACCATCCAATTTAGTTGGTGGTAGTAAGGTATTTGATTTTTGTTCTGTGATATTATATATACGATCAAGATCGTTAGCTATTTCCTTTATCTTACAGATATTTAAATGTGCATATCTTTTAGTAATTCCATTTGAGTATGACGTTAATCTATCATACTCATGAATCTTATTTTTACATCCAATACACTGCTTAAACGTTTCTAAATGCGGCTTATCGTCTATTTTTACTACGAACTGTAATATCTTTCCAGCCCCTCCATGGTAACTGTGTATGTTTCCGTCTGCAGCTATATAACCAGCCCAGTATGCAGTTTCGTTATTTATAGTTTTAAAATAATCATGCATTTTACTCCCCGCATTCATGTCTGGTTTCACAGTTACCTACTAAACATCAACTTATTTAAACGTTGTGCTTAGTTTTCAGCTTATGGAAGTAGCTATCAAAAAGTTTAAATAAGTACACCCACTTAATACGTAGCATGGCATACGTTGCTAAAGTTGTGAAGGCCTTCTTTCTTGAATTCCACGAAGGCGAAGTACTACCG
>JBAZDV010000004.1:0-19690 GCA_041654195.1 Candidatus Methanomethylophilaceae archaeon
ATCTTAATAGTGAGATCTGTGGCATAGTCTTTTTCGATAATTTCACCATTGACACGGATACATGAGCCCATGTCCATATCATAGATGAATCGGTTGTGATATGCGATATCTGCAGCAAGTAAACGATAATCGTTCTTCAATCTGTTGCGATAATCCGATATCGTACGTGGGTCTTTAAGAACGATCTTCAAAACGTCTTTGTTCTGACCTTTGTAGAACAGGCAGTCTTTTTCTGTTGTTAGGATACCTTGGTCTTTTTTTAGAAGAATATCCAGCCCTGGTTTTGGATCAACAACATAAAAGTAGGGATTGAATCCGTAAAATAAGATGGTAATGGACTTTTTATCTCTCGTTTTTCCAAACACTTCCATAGCCAGATCGTCGTTGGCCGTCCGTAACGAGGCGCTCAAAAGTCTAACATCCCAAGTACCCATTTTCAGGATCACCTATTTGCAATTATTCTTATCACGTCGCCGTCCAAGAGTTCGTAATCGGCTCCGACAGTACGTTTGGTCTTTGCGTTTACAGCACGAATGAACTTGTCACCCAAATCTGTGTGGACTTTGTAAGCAAGATCTCTTGCTGTTGAACCCCTAGGTATGAGGAATGCATCGGGAAGTACCCTTCCAAAATGGTCGGTGAACTTGTTTTCATCTTCTACGGGGTAAACAGTTATCAGATCAAGCATTTCAAATGCTGCTTTTTCAAGGCATGACTGGATCCCGGTTCCGCCATATTTTTCCATGTTTTTTGCCATGTACTCAAGTGCATGTTTTTGGTTGTCATTGAGGGTTGCGCTGTTCTTGACACTGAAAGTTGATTTGCCAGGGATGTAATTCACGATACCCATATCATGAGCTTTTTTTAGCGCAAGCTCTGTCTCTGCCATCGTGACTATAGAGATATCACCGATATTTTTTACAAGATCGATGTTTTCAGCAGGGGCGATATCAGCTTTGTTCATAGCAATGATCATAGGTTTGCTGACCCTTCTTATGTTAATGGCAAGTGCCAGCATTATATCATCGTCCCATAAGGTAATATCTTCTGGTGGATTCACATCTTTTATTGCGGTTTTGATTTGTGCTTCGGTGACTTTCAATCCTGCAAGTCTGTCAGCAAGTATGATCTCTGGCTTCGTGCCCTTCATTTTTGCGGTCCTTGCCATCTTATTGAATCCGTTCTTGAGGATCTCTCTTATCCATAATGCAATTTCTTTTTTTAGAAATTCCACATCTTCTCGTGGATCATGTTCTCCGGGTTTTCCCGGAACTCCTTCGATATCAGTGGAACCGCTGACATCGATGACGTTTATGAGAGCATCTGCTTGTCGCAGATCGTCTAAAAATTGATTACCAAGGCCTTTTCCCTGCCACGCATCAGGCACTAGACCTGCGACATCAAGCAATTCTATAGGGATCATTCTGATGCCGTCTACGCAACCTGAGTTATGTGGTGTGCATTTGATACCCAGTTCCTTACAGGGGCACTTTGACCTAACATAGCCTACGCCTTTGTTGGCTTCGATGGTTGTGAAGGGATAATTGGCAATTTCTACTGGTGCCATTGTTGCTGCGCTAAAGAATGTGGATTTTCCTACGTTCGGTTTTCCTACAATACCTATTTGCATACGATCATACGGTAATGACATTAGTCAGTTATATGTTTGCTATAAGCGAATACAGCATTGGCTAATTGTCCTATTTCAGCAGGAGTAAGAGTTTCGATACGTTCATCCAAGAACGGGATGCCCGAGTCTGATTTTATTATACCAGCGGTCTTTAGAGAGGTACCGATCTTCTTTCTTCTATGGTTAAAAGTGACTTCGGTCACTTTGAAAAATGTTCTTTCGTCAATGACAGTAAATGGTGCAGGTCTGGGAACAATTTCGACCAATGCGGAATCTACCCTAGGGCGAGGTTTAAAACGTGATGATGGAACTTGTTCCAAAATTCTGCAGTCAGCTTTGTAGAACATGTTCACTGTGAGTCGTGAATAATCAATACTCCCCACATCGGAGACCATTCTTTCAGCGAATTCCTTTTGTACCATCACGACTGCTTTTTTGAAGGGGTATTCAAGAAGTTTAAAAATCACAGGTGTTGAAATACTATATGGCAGATTGCTAACAAATTTATCAAAAGGGGGGAAATCAATTTTCATTGCATCTCCTTTGATAAGGTTGACTCGGTTGCCATATTGTTCTTCGATGTATTTTGCCAATATGTCGTCTAATTCGATGCATGTGACATCATCGGAAGACTCTGTAAGAAATTTTGTAAGAATGCCCAGTCCAGGGCCTATTTCAAGGACCCTGTCGTGTGGTTCTATATTGGCAAATCCAACATGCCTTTGAGCCACACGTTCATCAATAAGAAAATTTTGACCCTTGCTTTTCTTTGGAATGATGCCGGTCTCAGCAATCAGTCTGCCTGTTTCATTTCGATTCATCTGGAAATGAAGAGATACCGCCTTCTCTCTGGGTCTGAGATCTCGAGTATGATACGGGAGACGATTAATTTTTCGGGTCCTTTCAAGAGAGGTACTCTCGTTGCAAGGTCATTGAAGCTGACAAATTTGCCTTTGTCACGTTCTTTCAGAATTTCTTGCATAGTTTTCTTTCCAAGGCCGGGAAGTTCTTCTAAAAGATGCTTTTTGATTGATATCGGACCAGCTTCATTATAGAATTTTACGAATCTCGCTTGATTGTTTGTTACAATCTGAGTGATGATGAACTCCAGCTCTCCGTTGGCAGTGTTGGTAAGTTCTTCGTAACCTATGCGTCTCTTTACATGATCGACCTGTGTGCGAAGCGCAGGATCCTTTCCGATATACACTCTATCATCGATCATTATCTGCGCATTAGGCTTAGGAACGAGTTCAAAGAGTTTGAACTCTTCCTCACCTATTGCATAGCAGACGGGGTCTCTTTTTGAATAATTGTTGCTGGGTAGGCCCTGCGGCAAGTAATCCAAAACAAATGCGTATTCTTCCAAGTAAATCCCTCTGTTTGGAAGTTCAAAGGTACTTATCGACTATTTCAATTATCTTATTGACGTTGTCGGCCTCAAGTGTAATCCTTTCTTTCGCAAAAATTGCACGGATGTCCTCGGGGTACTTTGGAAGAAGATCAGCGATCTTGTATGAGGCGGACTCTGTTGTGAAACTGAGTGCGCTGACCTCGGCGATAAGCGCTCGGGTCTGTTCCAAAGAAAGTTTTGCGATAGTCTGAGCATGGCTCATAGCTGCTCTTTGAATGGTACTAAGTTCTCCTCTTTTTTCATTTTCTGCGGTGAGGAGGTCCCTGACCTCAGCTAAACTGATATATTGCTCAGACATTCGTTCACTTCCTTAGACATTCCTTACGAGGTGACTGGGGCGTGCAATTACCGTTTTGGGCTTGTTGCCGTCCATGACGCTGACTATAAACGCTGCGCCCCTCTGACCAATTACCACGCCTGTGTAGCCATGGAATCTCGAGTGAGGCATTCCCTTGTGTTCACTAGGGTCGATGACTATATTGACCTTTTCCCCATTTTCAAAGGTCTGGAAACCCCTGGTTATAGGTGAAAGACCGCGTGCCCTTGGTTTTTTCTGCAAGAGAAAACGGGTCTTGGCCCTTGTTCCTTTGGATGCTTTCATTTCATTCCCTCATTGATCGCTATTACGTCCAATTCTTCCACGACGCATTGGATCTCCAATGCCTCAGAGAAGTTAGGGCTTGTTCTTCCATCGTCACCAGAAACGAATTCTTTCACGTAAGTTCCAGATTCCGTTTCAAGGGTCAGATCGAATACATAATCCCCTACTACTTCTGCTTCGACCCAAAGAATTTCCCTGTTTCTTACAAGGTCGGCACGACGGTGCTCAACTCTCTGTGGAGTCCTCTGGTCGATGCGAATATTTTTGAACGCTAAGGCTACCTCATTTACTCTTTCTTTATTAACTTTGCTCTCCGCGCGTACCCTTGCCTTATAGGTCTTTGTAGGCGTGGCTAGTTTGGTTTTTTGTACTTCATCCCTTTGAACGAATCTGAGGTTGTGGTACTGTGCCAGTTCTGATTGGTTTGCTCTTGCTTCAAGATCATCTAGATCGATGTCGCGAATCCTTGGACTACTGATTTCCAAGACAAAAGGCCTTCCTTCACCTAGCATTAGAGCATCAATATCCTCTCTGCCCATTCCGTGAAAGAAGTGTTCTTTTCCACCAGACATCTCAAGAGCGATGTCACCTAATATCTCTTGAACAGATGTCTGATACATCTTTCCAGTATCATGGCACCTGGGGCAGCCCTTTCCATGACATACTCTACACGGCCAAATGGTCTGTGGGATTTCACGGCTGAGTTTGTTATATTTTCCGTATATGAATATAGGGGTGATATCTAATTCTACGTCGGCAAAACGTGTGTCAATACAAGCTACGACCTGTGGATTTTTGAATTCTACTGGGCGATTGATCATTGGAAGTGCCAGTTTGCCGATTTCACGATTAAGTTCAGTTTTAATGGACTCTGCATTTTCAAGTTCGAATTGTTCCCAAAGGTCTTTTTCTTTTTTAGTGACATCAGGATCAACGCGGGATCCGACAAGGAAATTATCAGATTCGACATCGTTCACTTTGTCTGCAACCGTTTCTGCAAAACGGTCTAGCATGTCGAAGATATCTTCGCACAACGGACATGTATCTGGTATCGAGGTATCGTATCCTTTTTCCTTCAAAGCTTCACGAATAAATTCACCACGAACATCATTGGTCATTCCTGTTCCGAGTTTTCCAAACATCCTGCCAAGGCAGCGGTTGCACAATCCATATTCAGCTACGATATTTGCTTTGTCGATATCATTAACAATCCAATCTTCCATGATGATGCCTCAGAGATCAAAACCCATCTCAGCAATCCTGAGCCTGGGTCTTTGGCCTTCTAAATAATGATAAACGGTAGCATGTTCGCTGCCGTTCAAAATAAGTTCTATTGCGTGTTTGGCAACCGGCAGACTTACTGAGTTACCGATAAGAGCGACGGTGTTTCCATAAATAGTCATATAGACGCCGGTGAGCTCTTCAATGATCTCTCTCGTTTTACCGTCTTTGCCTATAAGTCTCCCTCTGATTCTCTCCAGCTGGTTGGCTTTGGATCCGACAATTTCTTTGAGATCAACAACTTCAAGATATTCGTCTTCTTCGAAAAGACGCATTGATTTTTCGGGAGAGAATCCTCTGCCAATCGCTTTCACTACGTCGATCAGTTTGAGTGCCATGAGTGGGTCAGCATTCTCAGCATCATCTTTGATGTCGATCACGCCTTCCTCAGCGTCAATAACCATTGAGATGCCTGCCTTTCTCTGAAGCATCCTCTTCGTCACACCTTTGGTGCCGATGATGGTTCCGACCCTGTCTTGTGGAATCCTGATTGATCTCATTTTTCCTCTTCCTCCTCTTCGTTATCTCCGTTTAGCGTTTCCTCCATTATAGTTTTACCGTCTATAATGTCGGCTCCGCGATTTTTAAAAAATCTATTGATATTATTGATATCCCTTTCAAGATATTCTTTTGCATTGAAGTGATCGGCAGTAAGTGCTTGACCGCAATCGATCATTATGGGTTGGCCGTCCCACATGAGAATATTATACTCGCTGAGGTCGCCATGCACAAGATGTGCATCCTGGAAGCCGTCGATTATGAATGATAATACTTCTTCATAGATGTCATTGACATCTTTTGGTTTTATGATCACATTCTTTATTTGCGGTGCCGGTCCGTGTTTATCACCGATGAACTCCATGAGGAGGCAGTTCTTTTTGAACTCTATCGGTTCGGGAACAGGGATGTCTGCTTCGTAGTATCTTTGAAGATTACGATATTCTTTATTGGCCCAGGCATAGATCAGTTTCCTGCGATTGCCGGAGAGGCCTTTGAATCTCGGGTCACCTTCGATGTATTTTGAGATTCTATTGAATGATGCATTGGACGTTCTAAAGATTTTTAGAGCCATGGGTTCGTCGTCTTTATTGGTGACGTAGAATACATTGCCTTCTTTGCCGGTCGAGATCGGGTAATGAACAGATTCCATTACTCCATTGGTCATGAAATCATAGATTGTCATGAGCGTCTGTTTATCAAAAACCTCGTCGGCGGTTTCCTTTTCGTCGCCTGTCTTGTTGGTTTTCAGCGCATCAACGTGCCTTTCGAGATAAGCGTAAACCTCGTCATGTGATGCCATAGGGGATTGCACCGCTCAGAAAATGTCCAAATTCTTTGGAACTTTGTTTCTCTTACTGAGGTTTACGGCCTGTGTCTTGGTGTAACGGAATCTGACATCGCATTTGTCAGGTTGGAAATCCCATATTGAAATGATGAGGAGATCTCCTTCTCTGATCCACATCCTCTTCTTGATCTTGCCAGGGATTCTGCCCATTCTGGACACTCCGTCTTCGCACATGACCCTGATTTTAGATGCTCCGAGCAGCTGATCAGCTATGCCGAATATCTCGCCTTCCTTGATATTCGGAAGACGTACGCGCGTCACGTCCTCGTCAGGACTTTCCATAGGTTCATTGCCGCTCATATTATGTTCTCCGTTGACTCAGTTCATAGTTTACTTATATATTAAGGATTCCCACTTGGCTTCTTATGAGTAATTGATGGGAAACTATTTTAAAGGAATTCGATTATCGCAACCTTACAGCTCATGTAGTGTAGCGGCCAATCATTCCGCCCTTTCGAGGCGGACACCCGGGTTCAAATCCCGGCATGAGCACCATATTTTTCTTCAAAGTGTTGTAATTTTTTTGTTTTTGAGCATTCTTTTTTGTAAATATGAATGTAAAAATGTAGATTGTAAAATAAAAAGTGATTTGAAAGAGGTTTACGCTTGTGCATCTCTGTATTTTTTGTCCTTGACCCCCATGGATATGGTGAATGCGACAAGTGCCAATACTACAGCAACGAAGAACGCAGGTCTGAATGCGTCGATCATCCAATTCAAGTTGCCACCTGATGCCAGGATGCCACCGACAGGAACAATCAACGCATTGAGGAATACAGCGTTGAGTATTGCTACACCCATGGAGCTCCCCGCCTGTCTGAATGTATTGACAAGACCTGAGAGTTGTCCATCCTCACCTTCCTTACAGTATCCAAAGCATAGATTGGTCGATGCGACAAGGGCCGTTCCGACACCCATTCCCATCACGAACAAGGCCAATAGGATAAACAACAGACTCGTGTCCTCGGTGAAGAAAGTCATCATGAAGAATCCCGCGGCACCGATAAGACAGCCGATCGACAGATATCTGCTATTAACGCCAGTTGCATCGGCAAGTTTACCGACTGTAGGACCCGCAACCAAGATACCTATGGAATTGGCGATCATTATGAAACCGAGTTCTACTGTGGTGTATCCTTGTGCATATTGCAGGTAGTATGGTAAAAGAAGATAGCTTCCTGACATGGCACCAAAAAGCAGTAGAGTGGAAACGTTGCTTCCAATGACATCTTTGATTGCGATCAATCTGAGAGAAACCAAAGGATCCTTTGCTCTTTGTTCCCACCAGGCAACAAGTCCACCTGTGATCAACGTGATGAATATCAGTAATAATCCTTCATGGGACATCCAACCGATATTTTGGCCGACATTAAGATAGTAGATCAGAGCGAACATCATGATGAACAGAAGACCTGCACCTGTGATATCCAATTTTTCTTTCTTTTCCTTGATTTTAACATTGTTCATGGATCTTAGGGACATTAGTATACAGATCAATCCTATGGGAACATTGATGAAGAAAATATACGACCAATGGAAATATACAAGGATTCCACCGAGTGCGGGACCGAACGCAGTACCTGCAGATGCTGCTAAGGTAATATAACCAATAGTTGCACCGCGAATGGACAACGGCATATATGTTGATACCATGGCCAGGCCCATTGCGATCACCATGCCTGCACCCAGACCCTGAATGGCTCTTAGGACAATGATGTCTCCAAGGCTTACGCCGTTCACGAATCCGGCGAGACCTATGATCAAAGACGTCGTTGCAAAGATCGTAATTCCGGTCAGAAAGACATTCCTATATCCGATGTTCGTTCCTAATTTTCCCCATAGAAGTACGAAACAGCATAATGTTAGTGTGTAAGCAAGGAGGACCCATGAAATATCGGCAGTGCTTCCCTCAGTGGCAAAATCTTTTGCCATTGTTGGTAGTGCTACAGTCACTATTGTGGCATCCAGAGATGTCATAAAAGTTCCTAGAATGATTGAAAAAAGTACGATTTTCTGTTTCTTAGTGAGAGCTGTGCCCTCATTCTTTTTCAGCATGCTAAGCGAAATGGTGGTTTAGATTTTAAAACAAATTCACTTGACGATCTTCTTTCTGAAGTTTTCGCTCTCTTTTACAATATCATTAGCATTGCGCCAGTCAACTTTTTTTACAACAGGAAGCTTTTTTGGGAACGTCTTTAGCATAGCATCCATAAGGTTTCTGTCCGCGCAAGGTGTCTTCTTTAATTTATCACGGTCCCAGTTGTCTATAAGTTCATACACGGCCTCTATGCCTTCATTGTAGAACTCTGACGTAAGTACAGCGACGACAATGGCGTTGTTGCTCATTATCGCAACGTTTGCCCCTCTGACAGCATATTCACTCCCGTTGTAGGATATCGAAAGACCGCTACTGTCACGGACAAGGTCCATTGCTTGGAAATCGGTGATGTCTCCACCGACGTAGACAGTGGAATTAAATTCTATTTCTGTTTTTCTGCGTATCTCTAACAATGCATAGGCCTTTTCATTGGCACCGATGGCTGTTATGGGTTTGGTCATCTTGTCTATTTCCATCTTTGGTAAAGAGTCGACGAATATCTCATCAAGGGCGGTGACGATATTTGCATCTTCATCATCCAGTGATTTTGCATTTGTCAGAGTGTACAGGGTTTTTGGGATTTGTAGATTGGAGATCTTTGTGCTCATTTCTCTGATGGCCTTTGCTTCCTGTCTGCTGAGTGGTATTTCGTCGAATGCTACCTGTGTACAGCTGACATTGCTCATTGGGAATCCTATTGCATCGCAGACGGCCATCATATGATGTTCATACGAACTGGATGTAACGAATGTAGGAAGAAGGTTGAAAGTATACCTCAGTGCCTTATCAGCACCAGGGACCAGTTGCAGATCTTCTTTGCAAAATTCATAAATCATGTTGTCGGTGAGTCCGTTCGCCTTCAGAAACGGAATGATCATTTTCAGTGTGCTGCCGACCCTGCTGTTCTCGCGATTCAGAGCATATGCGACAAGATCGTCATATCTTGATACAACATCAAAAAAACGTTCTCCATTTCTAATGTATTTTGAACATAAGCGTCTGGCATTGTCTCTTTTTGAGAGGAATCCGTAGCAATTACAGACGAATTGTTTGTCCTCGACCAATCCAAGTTCTTCCATCGGGTTGTATTCCATCGGTTTACTCTCCTATGGATTCGTTCACTTCTTTGGATAGGTCGAACGGGTGTTTAAGTTGCTCGTTTCCCCTGTAGAGCTTTTTGTCTTTTATACAAGTAGTTCTGTCGGCAAACTGTTTGATTGTTGAGATTATAAGAGGTACTTCATGTCTGGTGCCGTCTTCTCTTATTTTTTTGAAAAGGGGTTCGTTGAGGCCTTCTATTTTAATTATCTGGTCAAGCGTATTAACCTTCATTTTTTCATGTAAGTTCGTCCACAGAGTATCATATTCCTTGCCACGGATCGAGAAACTGCAATACGTCAGTGCGGCACCTCTGTCCCATTCTGCTGTGCAGAGATGCATCATCGAACCCTGTTCATTGGATTCATTGCGTATTAATTCCCAAATGACCTCCTGCCAGGTGCCCTTTGGCCCATCAGGAAGCGCTGGATGCAGGTTCAATATGTCATATGTGTTACAGGTTATATCATCAATCCAGAGCATATATCCTGCTAGGATGCCGAGATCGAAACCGTATTCGGCGGTTTTCTTTCTGATCTCTACTCCGTATTCATTCCTCCAGGCTACTTGGTCAGTGTTCCAGAGATCAGGTCTGAATGTTTTCCATGAGATCGTTATCAAGGGAATGTTATAGCTTTTTACAAGGTCGAAGAATTGCTCTCTCTGATCTTTTCTGGGATTTGGATTCTCAGTGTTATCCCAGTTACAGAATACGAATGCGATGTCTATGTCGAGAACACCTTCTTTTTTCCTTTGCATGACCTCACGCAAAAGATTGCGGGATCCAGGACCTCTACCAGTTGAGAACCAACCCAGTCTAAGCATAATTCTCCATATGATTTGAAGTATATTTATTATACATCAAAGACGACAGTAAGGGATGGTTCCTCGGTGTTAACTGAGAGCATGTGATATGTTACAGCTTTGATTTCGGCATGCGGATGGTGTTTTTTCGGATCTAGATCTTCACCATGTGCTTCACATTTTACGATTTTATTGTCGAAACTTACTTCAAATTCGTTAAAAACAACACTGTTGCAGTCAAGAAAGAATAGCAGTTCAGAAAGGAACGCATAAAGTCTTTCCTCATTATCATTGCCAGATACTTCGAAACGATATGTTTTATGATGAGCGATCCTTGTTGCATCGACAACCTGATCAAACATGGCGTATGCTGCATTTGCAAAACACTCTTCGAGTGTCAGGCCGGTGCATTTTATCATTACATCAGCTGTGTGGTCTAGTACTTCATATCTCATTTACTGGTTTCTCCTATTTATCAATAAGTGCATCTTGTTCGGCACTGAATTTATCGTAATCCTCATTTGACATAGGGTGTCCGTTTTTTATAGCGACCCCAGCAATCAGTGCAATAAACATCAATATACCGCATATGAGGTATGAGAATGTAACGCTGTTACTGAAGGAAGTTATTATTTCTGTGGTATAATCGTCGAATTCGCTATATTGCCTGAACGACTCGATCAAGGATATCTTGTAACTGGGTAGATCCGCGAATATGTTCGCAGGCAGACTGGATTTTAGTTCTATATACAGCTTCATGTTTATTACGCTCGTAACGATACCTGAAGCAATCGCTTCTCCTATGTTACGGAACAAAATTACACCGGAAGTTGCCATACCAAGATCCTTTTTTCTTACATTGTTTTGAACAGCTACGGTAGGTACGGACATTAAACATCCAAGACCCAGGCCAGTAATGAGCAGATATATGGAAACAATATTCATGGGTGTGTTGGTACTCATTGTTGACATTAGTGCCATTCCTGTGCAGGCAATGATAGGTCCGATGATTATCCAGATTTTATAACCAGTACGATTGACAAGGATACCGCTTGACATTGAAGTTATAATCATACCGATAATGAGAGGTATCATGATGATGCCAGACATTGTTGCAGTGGCGTTCATTACCTCCTGCATGAATAAGGACAGGTACATCATTACACCCATCATTCCAAGACCCATAACACCCAATGCAAGGGCAGAACAGAGGAATGTACGGTTTCTGAACATGCGTGGTGCAATAATAGGATCTTCGGATCTGCGTTCAACGACCATGAATACGCCCATTATGATGAAGAAAGCGGTAGCCATTAACATGGTCTCGATACTTGCCCATGGGAACATTTCGTTGCCCCATTGCAACAGCAGAAGCAGGACGACGATCCCTAAAGAAAGAACGGCCATTCCAAGGTAGTCGATCTTATGGCTAGTATCTGTTAGGATTGCAGGAAATTCTTTTGCTGTGAGTATAAGCGCAATAATTCCAAACGGAACATTTATGAAGAACACCCATTCCCAAGGAAGGTTATCAACAACGAAACCGCCAATGAATGGTCCTATGCATGAGGCAAATGCAAAAACAGAACCGAGTATCGCTTGCATCTTTCCTCTTTGTTCGGGTGGATAGAGATCGGCAACAGCTGATGTAGCAACTGGAACTAGAATACCTCCGCCGAGACCTTGGATTGCACGGAATGCGATCAGCATGTAGACGTTAGTTGAGAAGCCACACAGTATGGAACCGCCAATGAAAAATGAGATGCCTGCAAGAAAAATTGGTCTTCTTCCGTAACGGTCTGATAATTTACCGCCGATTGGGATCATGATGGTCTCGCATAGTAGATATGCAGTGACAACCCAGGAGATTTGATCCATTCCACCGATGTCTTCGACAATGGTCTTCATGCTTGTTCCGACTATTGTGGAATCAAGACTGGCAATGAGCAGACCTAGTCCAAGTCCAATCATGATCATCGAACGTGTCTTTTTATCGATATTGGACCAGTTGGTCTGAGCTTCTTTCGTTTTTACGTCCTCCAGGCATTCATGGAACATAAAGAGTCAATAAAAGCTTTTTCTTGTCATCAAAAGGGCGGACATTGTTTGTAGTTTCTTCATAAACGCTTAATATTCGTATTATGGTCTATAGGATATGCGCATTACAATCGTAGGTTGCGGTTCAATCGGTTCGAAGCTCGCGAAGGCGGCTGACGAGATGGCCGAGGTCAAAAGGATCTATCTAATTGACATTAACAAGGACGTTGCGGAAAAAGCAGCAAAGGGTCTGAACAAAGCGATTGTGGTCAACTCGGTCGAAGAAGAGCTGTATCACTGCGATCTCGTTATCGAGGCAGCTTCTCAGGATGCAGCCAAAGATATCCTCTCTAAAGCTGTAGGTCGCGGAGTGGACATAATGCTGATGTCGGTCGGTGCGCTTGTCAATGATGATTTCAGAACGCTGATGTTCGAGAGAGCAAAAAATAATGGATCTAGGATATTTATTCCGTCCGGTGCGGTATGCGGTACCGATGGGTTAAGAGCAGCGGCAATCGATGAATTGGATTCGGTTGAATTAATATCGACAAAAGGACCAAATTCATTGGCCAAGGTCAAATATGTTGAAGACAAAGGGATAGATGTTCATACTCTGAAGGAGAAAACAGTCATCTTCAGTGGGCCCGCAAGGGAAGCGGTTCAGGTATTTCCTAAGAATGTCAATGTTGCAGCAACTGTGAGTCTTTTAGGAATCGGGTTTGACAGAACTACAGTTACGATCGTTCTCGATCCGACATCAAAAAGTAATTCTCATGAATTGGTCGTCAAGGGAAAGTTCGGTATGACCAATTGTCATACATTCAACGTACCTTCCCCAGAGAATCCCAGGACATCATATTTGGCATCGCTTTCTGCCATTTCTGCGCTGAAGCGTATCATCAGAAATGAATGGATCGGTGTTTGAGTCAGAACTAAAACTATTTCTCTTTAACCACTTTTATCCTTACTATGCAGAGTTCCAGAGCTGAAAGGTTATTTTCTAATTCAGAGGGTATGGATGCAATAGTGATCTTGAACGGAGAGGAACCGTTTTTAGACTCTACTTTTTGGTATGTGACAGAGCAGTCATCTGGTACGTTTGAAGGTGCGATCGCGATAGTTACCAGTGACGGGAAACTGCACGTCATAACTAATATTCTGGAGGAGGAAACGGCCAATACAGGAAAAGGGGAAGTGCATGTTTACCGTACAAAGGATGAATACGACGGGGTTCTCAAAGATATTCTGAAGGATGCCAATAAGATAGGCGTCAATATTCATTCAGCCATCTATTCTACGGTCCAACATCTTAAGAATCTCAGGGAGGATATTGAGATCAAAGATGCAACAAGTGCAATTGCAAAGACGGTATCTGTGAAAGACACAAAAGAAATTGCGGCCACAGAGAAAGCATGCAAGATCACTTCAACGGTTGCAAACGAGCTTCCAACAATGATAAAAGAGGGTGTGACCGAACAGGAGGTCGCAGCAAGGATGGACAATAGAATGAGAATGCTCGGAGGGACCGGAAATGCATTTGACACCATTGCGGCATTCGGAAAGAATTCAGCCATGCCCCATCATGCACCTAATGATTACAAATTGAAAGATGGTGAAGTTGCGCTTTTTGATTTTGGTTCAAAATACAATCGTTATTGTGCTGATCTGACAAGAACTATATTTCTCGGAGATCCGGGAGAAACGCTTAGAAAGGCATATGATGTGGTACTTAAGGCGCAGAATATGGGATTGGAGCAGGTCCATGCCGGAGCCAATGCCAAGGATGTAGATCTAGCAGCGAGAAAAGTAATAGATGATTCAGAGTTTAAGGGAAAATTTATCCATTCATTCGGCCACGGCATCGGAATGGACATACATCAAAGCATATTCGTTTCTCCAAGATCCGAGCAGGTTTTAAAGGAAGGTAATATCATTTCAGCAGAGCCAGGGGTGTATATTTCAGGACTGGGGGGAATCAGAATAGAAGATACTATTCTTGTTACGAAAAATGGGTACAGAAAACTTACGGATTACGATCATGGTTTTACGGTGGTATGATGCAAGATCTCCTTTTGAAAGCTGTAAGAAAGATGGACTTTTTAGGTGCACAGTTTTGCGATGCGAAATCGCAAATTGTCAGGACCATTGGTGTTCAATCCATCAATGGAGATATCAGACAATTGCTTCAGAGGAATACCGGCGGGGTGTGTCTGAGGGCATGGATTGATGGAAGATGGGGCTATGGCACAGTAACATCGTTCAGTGAGTCCGAGATAATGACTGCTGCGGAAGCTGCAGTAAGGAATGCCATCGGGAGTCCCAAGGGAAAACTCAGATTGGAACCAGAGATCGTGGTCAAAAGTCTGAGGGCGGATGTTAAGGTCCATCCAGACGACATAGATCTGGAAGAGAAGATCGCAGCAGTCCTGGATGTGGATAAGGCACAGGAAACCGACAAGGTGTTGAACCGTGTAGGTTCCTATGCAGAAGAGATCAAGGATAACGTTATCATAAATTCAGTTGGATCCAAGATAGATTGGCAAGAGATAAGGACAAGATTTGGGGCAATGAGCATATCTTCAGATGGTCCGAGATTTGAAAGATATTATGACGGTCCGAGTGGAACCGCAGGATATGAACTTATTAAAAATCTCGATATCGAATGCTTAGGAAGAGAGGTTGCTGAGGAGTCAGTCAAGACATTGAAGGCCGTAAGGCCCCCATCCGGAAAACTCACAGTCATATCAGATCCGATGATGTCTGGATTGCTGGCACATGAGGCAATGGGTCATCCGTCAGAAGCAGATGAGGTTACAAAAAAGCGCTCTTTCCTCACAGGTTATATTGGTGTAAATGTTGGGACGGATATAGTAAATATGTTTGATAATGGTGCAGTAAAAGGGGCGCATGGATCCTGTCCTTTCGATGACGAGGGTACGCCTGCTTCCAATACCCAAATAATAAAGGACGGAGTGTACAAAGGGTATATGCATTCTCTGGAAACTGCTGCTGCACTTGGGTTTAGACCCACAGGCAACGGACGTGCGGAGAATTTCGGCAAAAGAGTGTGGGTCAGGATGACCAACACATATTTCGGCCCGGGTGATAGAACGATTGAAGACATGATATCGGATACCAAATACGGGATCCTTTGCGATAAAATGTATAATGGGATGGAAGACCCAGTAGGTGGTGGATTCGAAGCAAAATGTTTGAGAGGATATCTTATCGAGAATGGAAAGATTACGGACCTTTTGCAAGCGTTTACACCCACCGGAAGAGCTTTAGAAGTTCTGAAGACAACAGATGCAATATCCAGAGAAGTAATATTGGATGGTGGGATGTGTGGTAAAGGTATCGAGGACTGGGTCAATGTTTCATCAGGTGGTCCATATATGAGATCACAAATGATAATAGGGGGTGGAGAATGATGTACATGAATAGTATTGCGGATGAAGCATTAAAATTCGGAAATAGATTCGATGATTCTGAGGTCTATGTGGTAAAGACCGTTTCCAATACAGTGTATATTGATAGCACAAAGATTAGCAACATCGAAACAAAAATCGATTCAGGTCTTTCTTTCCGTATGGCCAAGGATCATAAATTGGGAAAGGCCTCTGTGACATTGAATGGAAAAAGCACTGTCAAAGAATGTGTAGACATGGCAGAGCGCATTGCAAGTTTTTCGCCTTCTAATAGTGGATTCAAAGGATACGTTATGCCGGCCAAGGCAAAGATCAAAACTTCGGGAATTTGGGATAAAAAGGTAGAAAATATCACTCCCGGGCAAATGACTGAGATTGTCGGGACAATCATTGATAATGTTGCGACGGATGTTGTTCTTGGAGGATTGCTGAGAGTGTCAACGGTGGAAGCATTGGTTGAAAACAGCAACGGTGTGCATTCAGAGCATTCATCTACTTTGGTTTATGGATATTTAACATCAATGACAAAAAGAGAACATCCTGGGGAAGGGCAGGAGATCATTTACGGTACACAGTTGGAGATAGATGCTGAAGGATTGGGAAGGGCACTTTCCCAAAAGGCCATTGCAGCCGCAGAAGCTAAACCGTTCAAAGGTTCCAAAAAATTAACAATGGTCCTTCCGCCTGGGGAGTTAGGAGATATGTTGATGTCCTCTGCAGGTTCTGCATTGAATGGGGAAAACGTGTTTTATGGGCGTAGTCTTTGGCAGAATAAGATTGGTGAAAAGGTGACATCCGATTCCTTATCATTGACGGACGACCCTACTGTCGCAGCGCCATTGGCATCAGTATTTGATGATGAAGGTACACCGACAGAAAAAAGGAAATTGGTTGAAAATGGTGTTTTAAGATCATATATTCGTGACAGTTTCGTAGGTGAATCGACAGGGAACGGAATGAGGCGGAGTAGCGTTGATGCTCAAGGACTGTATGAACGTTCAATCACCATCAAGCCAATTAATATGGTCGTTACACCGGGAAGAATGACGCAGGATGAGATTATCGATCAGACCGAGAACGGGATCATAGTCGACAAGTTTGCTTGGCCAGAGGCCGATCCTCTGACTGGAAGGTTTGGTCTTGAAGTACGGTGCGGTCATGTCATTGAAAAGGGAAAGATTGTCGGGACCATAAATAATGCATTGATGATGGGCAACATGATCGATGCACTGAACAATATAGAGTTCATTGGAAAGGACACAAAGATAGTTGGCCTTACTACAGTTCCGACAATGAGCTTCTCAGGGATCGATCTGGTCGGTAATTAGAATATTTTCTCAATGGTGATCTTCATACGGTCACCAGTGTATTCTAGGTCAGAAAAATCCCCCGTGAGTTTTCCTATCTTTATGACAGGATACGGCGAGACCGGTTCACCACCATCATCGCTCAGGGGGGTGGGTCCGAAGAACAGGCACATTGCGCTAGCTTTCGGCCAATACGCAATGTCGCCTGTTTTCATCTTTGTAATTTGTTCGCCTTTTTTGTCACAATCAACAGGATACTCGAAGAATATCTCCGAGCCTAACATGTTAATATCTGCGGCAAAGGGAAGCGAAAGCCAGATGGCATTCGATATGTCTGACTGATCTAATTCGCCGGTAAAGCTACCGTTTCTCGTTTTGATCAGTATTTTGCTCATATCGATGCTCACTTTTTCTTTTTTTCGAAGAGAGACCGGATTTCTCTTCCAACGACCTCTATCTGAGATTCGGATTCGGCTTTTTCCATCTTCTTCATCTCTTTGAGGCCGTTGTGCCATTCTGCACGCCATTCGTCCTTGAATTTGCCGGACTCGATGTCGTTGAGTATGGATTTCATTCCCTCTTTGGATTTTTCCGTGATGACCCTGTCCCTTCTAGTGAATCCGCCGTACTCGGCCGTGTTAGATACGACATACCACATCTTATCCAGACCGCCGACGTTGATCAGATCTGTGATAAGCTTTGTCTCATGAAGTACCTCAAAATAAGCCATTTCGGGAGGGTAACCCGCATCGACAAGAGTTTGGAAACCAGCCTTGATCATTGCAGTTTGTCCTCCACAAAGGACAGCCTGTTCTCCGAAGAGATCCGTCTTGGTTTCATTATCAAATGTGGTTTCAAAAACACCAGCACGTGTGGCTCCAAGACCTTTTGCAAGTGCAAGTGCAATCTTTTTTGCATTGCCGGTTGCATCTTGATGGACGCAGACCAATGCAGGAACTCCAAATCCTTCAAGGAAGACTATCCTTTCCATGTCTCCAGGCGCTTTGGGGGCCATCATGATAACATCAACGTCCTTCGGGGGATCAATCAACTTGTATGTTATTGCGAAGCCATGTGCGAATTCGAGGGCCGCACCTTTTTTAAGGTTGGGCGCAACATGGTCTCTATAGATGTCTGGTTGTACCTCATCCGGAAGGAGCATTAGGACTACATCCGCACCTTTTACGGCATCGGGAATCTCGGCTACCTTGAGACCATCCTCTTTGGCCTTTTTCCAGGATTTTCCATCTTTTCTTACTCCCACAGTGACATTCAGTCCAGAGTCATGAAAGCAGAGTGCTTGTGCTCTGCCTTGAGCTCCATAGCCCAAGACTGAAATTTTCTTGTTTTTGAGGACGTTTATATCGACGTCCGAATCGTGGTAGATGTGCATTGTAGTGCCTCTCTCTTTGTACGTTATTTCTTTTGTGCTCTAATATCTATCTATGGATCTTACCCTGGTTCAGAATGGACAGCGACCTCTGACCAATGGAATCGACGCATTGCCAGGAAGCATGGGTAAAGCATCTTCTTCTGGGTCTATCTTTATGTCGATCAGACATGGTTTGTCGCAAGCAAATGCTTGTTTGAGCGCATCTGCCATTTCTGACGGTCTTTCGACACGTATTGCCTTAGCACCGAAAGATTCGGCCAACTTTACGAAATCCGGGTTGGATTTGTATAATGCTGTGTTTGAGTATCTCTTTTCCCAGAACAATTTCTGCCATTGTTTGACCATTCCAAGCCATCCGTTATCCATTAGACAAATGACCACCGGAAGGTCTTCTGCAACAGCAGTGGCGAGTTCCTGTATGACCATCAAAAGGCCACCGTCGCCAGTTATAGTCATGACCTTTTTATCAGGACATGCGGCCTTTGCGCCTATGGCAGAAGGTAGACCAAAACCCATGGTACCAAAGCTGCCTGATGAGATGAACTGCCTAGGGCGTCTTATCTTTAGGCAATGCATCGCCCACATCTGGTTCTGACCGACATCTGTGGTTATGATCAGATCATCGTCGATGATCTTATTGATCTCGTACATGACCTTCTGAGGAATGATAGGGTCATCATCAAAATTAAAGTCACAGGCACATTTTTTCTTATAGTTTGCAATCGATGATTTCCATGATTGATTGATCGTAACTGTACCAAGTCCGGCGATAATCTTCTTTAATGCATCGCTGGCATAGTCTTTGATATTGAGTGCTTTTTGATCATGTTTATTGAACTCTACTCTATCAATATCTATGTGGATTATTCTGCAGTCTTCGGAAACTCGTGTATGTGGACTGTACGTCCTGTCGGAGAATTTGGTTCCTACAGCTATGAGAAGATCGGTGTCTTTCATTGCATTAAGGGCACCGACCCTTCCGTGCATTCCGAGCGCGCCAAGTGACAGGGGGTGATCTGCTGGAATACAGCCGATACCCATTAATGGAGTTAGAACTGGTGCATGGATCTTCTCTGCAAGTTTCACTACAAGATTGGAAGAGTCTGAATTAACGACGCCACCTCCTGCGAGGATCACTGGTTTTTGGGATTCTTTGATCCATCGTATCGCAGTGGGTATTAGGGAGTCGTCTGTTGGGACGGTCTTCGGACGATATTTCTTTGAGAGTAATTTCTCATCAATATCAGAATTGATAGC
>JBAZDV010000005.1:0-18579 GCA_041654195.1 Candidatus Methanomethylophilaceae archaeon
GAAAGCTGGCGTTGAAGGTAGGCCGATAAAGATCGAGACACCAATTCTAAGAGCATCAAAAGCGGACATTGTTTGTTTAGGAAAGAAATTGAAAGCGCCGCTTCATTTAACCTGGTCATGTTATGAAGGTGGCGAGAAAGCGTGCGGAAAATGCGACTCTTGTCAGTTAAGGCTGAAAGGATTTCACGAAGCAGGCTTCAAAGATGAGATAGAATACGAGTGATATTATGCAGATCTGTGAATCTTTTAGATCGATCCAGGGTGAAGGCAAGATGATTGGGTCTTTGACCTATTTTATTAGGACTGTAGGATGCAATCTCAATTGTTCTTGGTGTGATACGCAATATGCATCGATAGGTGGTAAAAGATTATCTATAGATCAGATAATGAAGCTTGTAAAAGAGGACAATAATGTTTGTCTCACTGGCGGGGAACCGCTTCTTCAAAAAGATTGTATAGAACTGCTAGGCAGACTTGTAGCTGCTCATAAATTAACAGTCTTAGAAACAAACGGTTCAATTAGTATTGCAGATGTGCCAGATTCAAAAAATATCATCATAAGTATGGATATTAAATGTCCAGTATCTAACATGGCGGATAAGATGTTATTCTCCAATATTGCACTTTTAAAGAAGAAAGATCAATTGAAGTTTGTAATTACGGATGGACGCGATCTAGAATATGCGATTAGCGTAATGGAGAGATATCCGGCAAAGTGTGATATCATCTTCAGTCCTGTAGGTGGAATGGATATTGAACCGTTGGCTGAAGAGGTCATAGAACGCAGACTCAATGTAAGGGTCCTTCCTCAATTACATAAGATAATATGGGGCAATAAAAGAGGCGTTTAATCATTCGTATTTCTTTCTAAATTCTTTTCTTCTTTTAAAATTCTCAACGCATTCTTCAACAGTACCTTCTTCGTCGAATGATACCTTGATCCCAGCTGCTGTGAGTTTATCGTATCCATGCGCACCTATCCCGCCTGTAATGACCGCATCGACACCTAGGCCGATAATTGCATCTGCAACTTTCATCCCAGCGCCTTCTGCTTCTGTAAATTCATTTTTCACTACGATATAATCTAAAGTGTCATAATCTACAATGAGAAAAAAAGGTGCATGGCCAAAATCGTCTGCAACGTATGCAGATAAATTATCGCCTTCGGAAAGAACGCCTATTTTCATATTGCTTCCACTGTGGTGATGATCTTATCGATAATAATTCTGAATGCTTTAGCAGATTCAGAATCAGGATCATTGATGATGATCGGCATACCCGAATCTCCTGATTCAACGATCTTTGGTTCGATCGGAATGCGTCCCAAAAATTGTATGTTCATCTCTTTGGCAGTGGCTTCTCCGCCGCCGGATTTGAAAATGTTCGTTATTTTGTTGCAGTGTGGACAAACAAAACCGCTCATGTTTTCGATGAGACCTATGATGGGAATTTTTGCCTGAGCCGAAAACATGATGGATTTTCTTGAATCTAGAAGTGCGACATCTTGCGGTGTTGTTACAATCACCATGCCATCTGCTTTAGGAATGAGTTGGATAATCGATAGTGCTTCATCGCCGGTTCCTGGCGGCATGTCCACTATAAGATAGTCGAGGTTACCCCATGCAACATCTTCAATGAACTGTCTGATTGCACCCATCTTTACGGGCCCTCTCCACATTACAGGTGAATCTTTGTCAGGAAGTAAGAAGGCCATTGACATAAGTTTTAGTGATGGAGGAACATCGATAGGAACAAGTCTTTCTTTTTCTACGGTAAGTTGTTCACCTTCAACGCCGAACATCTTTGGGATGTTTGGTCCTGTAATATCTATGTCCATGAGTCCTGTTTGATATCCTTTCACTGAAAGCGTCATTGCCAGATTGGATGAAACAGTGCTTTTTCCTACACCGCCTTTTCCACTCATCACGATTATGACGTGTTTAATCTTACCAAGGCTCTCTTGGAGTTTGAAATCTTCAGCGTTGATCATTGGTTTAGCCATAACACTTTCCTTCTCATGGGTAGAGGTCCTTTATTGTTAAAGGTTTATCGGAATTTGTTTAATCTACGTCAGTGTTATTTGTACCATGCCTTTGGGAGATCCGCAGGGAGGAGATTTTGTTTATACAAAAGAAGGACTACCTGAGAGCATCTTCGCGGTAAAGATACCCGTTAAAGATGTTCATAGGTCGCTCAGATTCTATAATGATATTTTGAAGATGGAAACTGTTTTTGAGAATGAGGAAGAAGCGGTCGTTGTAAGAAAAGAGGTTGTTTTTCTGTTGAAGAGAAATGAAACTGTCGGTATTGATACCGGTGTTTTCATAGGTGTAGAAAATCCTTACGATCTCCACAGGCGTCTCATTGATGAAGGCGTGGTATTCGTACGCGACCCAACAAAAGGGTCTATGGGTGTCTACACGTCTTTCCGTGATGATGATGCCAACATCATTCATGCTATAGATATGTACGCGACGTTCGAAAAAAAACCTTGTTCATAAAAGACTTTGCTTGGAAATGATTAAGAATGAAAAGGCATACGGATGCCTAAGATTAGGGAGAAAGGTACGACGTTCCTATTATTGGTAAGAGGCAGGTGTCATATATGTTGACAGTTGAGTTGTATCTTTCTCTTTTGATACTACCCGCTATTCTAGGCATGATAGTGTCAGTGATACCTTCAAAAAAAGGGATTGCAGGGAATGTCGGCCTATTGTTATGTGTGATTTCGAGCATTGTCGGAACACTGACATATTTTGTGATTGGAGACAGCTCCTACGAGTTCATTGTACCTTCTGTTGTCGGATCTTACTATGTGATGTTTGATCAGTTTACCAGGATGATTATTTCGATATCGTCTTTGGTCTTTCTTATGTCAGTCATTCATCTGGCCAGATTCGGAGCATTGAATAAAGAAAAATACGTCGGCCTTACCAATCTTCTGTTCATATCCTGCATTTTGGCCATGTCTGCTGATTGCGTTATATTATTGCTAGTTGCATGGGAGCTCATTTCATTGACAACATTTTTGATGTCATACGGTGCAAATGAGACGGCGAGATGGAGATATTTCACGATAACTCACATGGGCGGTCTGTTGCTTATGGGTGTGTTCGCAGCTATGTGGTCAGTTTCTGGAACGTATGTTCTTTCAGAAATGGGCGAAATCAGTTCAATTGCAGGATCTATGGTATCTTCCGTTATGATCTTTTTGCTTTTCATCGGATTCGGCACTAAGCTGGGGATATTGCCGTTTCATGCGTGGATGCCCGATCTTTATGCAGGTGCACCGATACATACAGTAACTTTCCTTTCGACGGTCTGTTCCAATGTGGCAATAATGATCCTCGTCAAAGGAATATTCCTCTGGATAGGGGTACCGAACAATATGTATCTGATTGTTCTGATGCTTTTGTTGTCATCCACTACAGCAATATGGGGAGCAATGGAATCTTTGATCCAGACAGAGCCCAGAAGGATCCTGGCATATTCCAGTATGGAAAATATGGCCCTTGTCACCATGTGTATCTCTGCAGCAATGCTATTCTCTCAGATAAGTTCTGAATCTTTGATGGCTGTGATGATAGTTGCCGCGATATTGCACACGATCAATCATTCATTATTCAAATCATTGATGTTAATGACAGTTGGTACCGTGGAGGACTGCACAGGGGAACATGCAATAGAGAAAATGGGTGGATTGGCAAAGGTCATACCAATGATTTCGGTATTTGCATTGATAGGTGTCTTAGCCATGGCAGCAATTCCTCCGTTGAACGGGTTTGTAAGTGAATGGCTGATAATCAAAACAATGATCAGTGCTGACGTAGAAGAGTCTATCCTCAGATTAGTGATACCATTGGTAGTCGCGGCATTGGGAGTGTGTGGAATGATGGCCGCTGTTTCTTATGCCAGATTATATGGATTTATGTTCTTGGGGCGTCCAAGGTCTGAAATGGTAGCAAAACCAAAGCCTATAGACAAGACAACAATGTTTCCACTTGCGATACTGGCATTATTTTGCATAGGCTTCGGAGTGTTTGCCGCACCATTGGTCAATGAATTGATGGATGCACTTTGCGGATTGTTGGGGATCATTCGCGATCCATCAGTAGATATATTGTCTGGTTCGCTTGACCCGTTGGTATTGTCCGCAATACTTTTAACGATAGCAATTGTGATGTTGCTGTTTAGTCGTGTATTCAAGAAGAAGGTAAAAAGATCTACAACGTGGGATTGTGGTGTCGAACTTGAGGAGCAGATGCAGTATTCCTCGATCGGTTTTACACAACCACTGGTACGTGTGTTCCATCCATTTTATGGAGATAAAACGGCCTATACAGATGACAACGAGGAGAGGGGAACCTATAAGGTAAGGTTTGCAGAGCCGTTTACCGAATATTTCTTCAGACCATTAGGCAGGTCAGTATATTGGGTGGCTGAGAAGATCGGAAAGATCCAGACAGGAAATATTCAGTCATATCTGGGCTATATCTTATTTACACTTCTCTTTGTGTTGTTGGGAGCGAGACTGATATGTTAACCGAAGCAACGATCATCTCGCTCATACAGGCAATCATTTTGATTGCAATATCTCCTTTGATAACGGGGTTAATTAGAAAGTTCAAAGCTATGATGCAGCACCGTATTGGTTCAAGCATTATTCAGCCATACAGAGACATACTAAAACTGTTCCGTAAAGACTCAGTGATATCTGAAAGTACATCGTGGCTGTTCCGTTTGATACCGTATATCTGTCTATCTTCAATGATATTGATCGCGTTGATGATACCGTTCATGTTCACAGAGATTATCGCGCCATATGGTGACCTTATTGCACTGGTCTATTTGTTCACATTATACAGGTTTGCCATGGTCCTCGGAGGATTGGAAGGTGGTTCTTGTTTTGGTGGAATGGGCAGCAGTAGGGAGATGATGATGTCTGTTCTGATAGAGCCAGCATTATTATTGTCAATCATGGCCATTGCTGTTTTAAGTGGCGGAGGAACTGATATCAGCAGTATTCCGACAATGTTATGTGACATGGGGTTTGTTGCATTCTGTCCTGCGTTGATTTTGGCTGCATCATCATTTATAATTACAATACTTGCAGAGAATGCAAGAATTCCTTTTGATAATCCATCAACGCATCTTGAATTGACCATGGTGCACGAGGCGATGCTTTTAGAATATTCCGGAAGAGATCTTGGAATGATGGAGTTGTCGGCTGAAATGAGATTGACAATATTTATGGCAATGCTAAGTTCATTGTTTTTCCCATGGGGGATAGCAACCACAACAGCGCCATTAGATCTTCTTATGGGATTTATTGTTGTTATGATAAAAATGATTGTAATAGCCTTCATGATAGCACTGCTGGAGAGTTCATTGACAAAATCAAGATTGTTTAAAACACCGAACTTGCTTACAGCATCTTTCGTACTGTCATTACTAGCGATGGTGTCGCTGTATATATTGTGAGGTGAAGAAGAATGGATGTTGCATTTTTTGAAAATCTTATAGACATTTTTGCCGTTGCAATGTTGTTGTTGTCAATGCTTGCAATGGCAAGCTCACGTATGCTTCAGTTGATTCGTATTTTTGCCTTGCAGTCCTTGATGTTATCTATTTTAGCATTTATTGTAGCGGTTTATAGTGGAAATTCACACATTTACATTATTTGCGTCCTTACATTGGTATTGAAAGTCATTGCTATTCCGAAGTTCCTGATATACACAATGGAAAGGATAAAAATTGAAAAAGAGATCAAACCGCTGGTTGGAATACCTGGTTCTTTACTTCTGTCCGCAGTGATGATACTTATTGCGTATATCGTGGCAGAACCGATGATCGATTCTTTAGCTACGATAGGAAGTAATTGTCTGGCTTTATCTTTGTCTGTAATATTCATCGGAATGTTGATGATGGTTACCAGGACAATGGCGATTACTGAATCCATAGGTCTGTTGTTGATGGAGAATGGTTTGTTCCTCGGAGCGATGACCATCTCTTATGGTATGCCATTGATCGTTGAATTAGGGGTATTCTTTGATGTCCTTATTGCAGTTGTAATAATTGGAATATTTGCATACAGAATTAATCGTACATTCGATTCAGTGGACACGATTTTCCTTAGGAGGTTGAAGGAATGATGTTCAATATTGAACTGGTACTATTAGTGCCAGCAATCACAGCATTGCTTTGTCTTGTGCGATCCAAGAAAGAAATTGCTGCAAATATCAGTATCATAGGTTCATGCGTAGGATTGATTGTTTCCGTGATGCTATGTCTACCGATATTTACTGATGGAGAGGTCTACAATTATGGCCTGTGGTATATGGACAGCCTTTCAGCGCTGTTCCTAATGATCATTTCGTTCGTTGCTTTGATGGTATCATTGTATTCGAAAGGATACTTTGATTTTGAAAGAAAAGAAGGATTACTTACTGCAAAATACGAGTCTTATTACTACTTCTTTTTGAATTTATTCATTGCTATAATGTTGTCAGCATGTGTCGTAAAGTCCATGGGATTATTGTGGATCATTATTGAGGCGACAACATTAGTGTCTACCTTCCTTGTTGGATTTTACAATAATGAACATTCGACCGAGGCAGCATGGAAATATTTGATAATTTGCTCAGTCGGAATAACACTGGCACTTGTAGGAATATCATTGGTATATGCCTCGTCCATAGGTGTTATTACTGATACTTCATCGGCTTTGGATTGGCCCATCTTGTTTGCTGTTGCATCTCAATTGGACCCAGTGCTGATGCGGGTTGCAATGATCCTGATAATCATTGGATTCGGTACCAAGGTAGGTTTCGCACCGATGCATACATGGCTACCAGATGCTCATAGTCAGGCACCTACGCCTGTAAGCGCACTTCTCTCAGCTGTATTGCTTAATTGTGCATTTTACAGCATTCTTAGATTTTATCTGATATCGGAGATAACAATTCCTGGATTTGCAGGGACGTTGTTATTGATATTTGGATTTGCTTCATTGATAGTCGCAGCAGCCTTCATCTTGTTGTCAAAGGACATAAAGCGCATGTTAGCATATTCAAGTATAGAGCACATGGGAATAATCGCTATTGGTTTTGGTATCGGAACGCCGCTTGCGATATTTGCTGCATTATTCCATATGTTAGCACATTCGTTGACAAAGCCAATAATGTTCTTTACTGCAGGAAATATCGCACAAGCGTATGGAACACGTGACATGGAATCAATCCGTGGACTAAAAGAGAAGATGCCATACACTGCATTCATGCTTACTGCTGGAACGTTGGCTATAGTTGGTACACCGCCATTTGCAATATTTATCGGTGAGTATCTGACGTTATCATCAGCAATCGATGCAGGTTATTGGTGGATGGCTGCGATAATGCTCGGGTTAATCTTGATAATATTTGCAGGATTTGTTTTGCACATATTTCCAATGCTTAGTGGCTCGACTGAAAAAGAAGTACATGAGCACAAGTCGATCATTCGTGCATTACCTTTTGCAATATTGTTGGGCGCAACATTATTCTTCGGATTGTTTATGCCTGACCAAGTGTATGACTGTTTTGAAATGATAGTTGAAAAGGTGTTCGGGGGAATACTATGATACAACACGATGAGGTTGCGATAGATGCTCTGCATGATGCAGTTGCACAACGCGTCAACGACGGATTTGGTGTTATTTGTATGTATGCTGTCGAACCTGGAGATAGTTTACGTTCTTTACAGGTTATAATGCGTAAAGGTGGAGATGTGGTGAGGCTATCATCAGATCTTGATGGTCGTTCGTATCCGTCCTTGGCATTATCAATGCCCGGACTTCGTTTTTATGAACGTGAAATCAGCGAGATGAGTGGTATCACGTCTGTAGGTCTTCCGGCTTTTGGACCACAAAGGATCATGTGGAGGTATAATGGCGCCTATCCTCTTCAGAAAGAGGAATTACCGAAGGAGAGAATCTTTGTTCCGATGTTAGGTAACGGGATTCAGGGTGAAGGTGTTTTTGAGATTCCAGTCGGTCCTGTGCATGCAGGGGTCATTGAGCCAGGTCATTTTAGATTTTCAGTTGCAGGAGAGCCGATCTTAAAGGTGAAAGCACATTTAGGATTCACTTATCGCGGTGTGGAACGGTTGCTTGAAACATCTGCTGATAAAGATAACACAAGGCTGGTAGAGAGGATATCAGGAGATACTGCTGTTGCAAACTCATTAGCATATGCTCATGCAATAGAAGGTGACAGAGAGGTACCTTATCGTGCAAAATTGATGAGGGTTATATTTGCAGAATTAGAAAGGATCCAATGTCATTTCAATGATATCAGCGGTATTGCACAGGATACTGCGTTCGTAGTTCCGTCAGCATTGGGTGCGGGAATTCGTGAGAAAGTTCTTAGATTGAACGAAGAGATCGGAGGGCATAGATACCTTATGGGCGTGATTATTCCCGGAGGGGTCCGCAAAGATATTTCTGATATTAATATCGAGGCAATCGATAAGAGAGTTTTGAAGATGCGTTTCGATCTCGAAGAATTAAAAGACATGTTGTATTCATCGACCACATTCATGGATCGTGCCGAGACCACTGGAAAATTGAGTCATGATGATGCATTGGTCATAAGGGCGGTAGGTCCTGTGGCGAGAGCCAGTGGTGTCATTTCAGATATAAGGAAAGATCGTCCATATGATGCATACGGTATGCTCGGAATGAAAGTGATATCTTCAGATAAATGCGATGTTCTTTCAAGATTGAAAGTTAGGATCGAAGAAATTACCGAATCTGCCAGTATGATCAATCAATGTCTCAATCATATGGAAGATGGGCCGCTCTTCGAAAAAGTATCATTGAAAGAGGGATTTTCGCTAGGTATCGTAGAGGCACCCAGGGGGGAATTGATGCATGCTTTGCATGTGGTCAATGGAAAGGTCTGGAGACATAAGATAAGGGATCCATCTTTCATTAATTGGAATGCGCTTGAACGTGCGTTACCAGGAAACATAGTTCCAGATTTTCCATTGATAAACAAGAGTTTCAATCTGTCATATAGTGGCAATGATCTGTAGGTGACGGAATTGTATAAGAAAAGCGTAAGAAATTTTGTATCTGATGCAAAACCGTGTGAGCCGCTGATTGACATGATCAATGCAGTGATAGAGATGCCAATGACGGATGGGCATTGTGATAAATGTGGTAAATGTGTAAGTAATTGTTCATCGGGTGCAATTTCAATAGAGGGTGGGTGGTCTGTGGATCTCGGAAAATGCATTCTTTGTTATGATTGTATGGGTTCATGTGATCATATTATTTCAATCCCGGCACCTCACTATGCATTAGACAGAAAAGATCTGGTGATATCCTGTCCCGAAGACGTTGTAAAATGTGAGGCCAAACTTTCGAAGGATAAAACAAAGAGGATCGGAAGATCCATATTCATTAGAGAATTAGATACTGGTTCATGCAATGCATGTGAATCAGAGGTCAATTGCACTTCGAATAAATATTATGATCTGGAACGTTTCGGTTTGAAGATAGTACCATCACCTAGACATGCCGACATCATTCTCGTTACGGGTCCTATGACAAGAAACATGTTAATCGCTGCGAAAAAGGTCTACGATGCAGTACCAGATGACAAATTGGTCGTTGCGTGTGGTGCATGTGCGATTTCAGGCGGATTATTCGTTAAAGGTGATGTGGTGGGAGAGGGCGTTGGAGATACATTGCCCGTAAACATCTTAATTCCAGGATGTCCTCCTTCGCCAGAAAGAATTATTGTATCGATACTGAAAGCATTCGGGCTTGTTCACTGAACAACAATCACGGTGCATTTTGCATTGCGAACAACATATTCAGAGACACTGCCAAGAACAGCCCTATCAAAAGCGGTCTTATCAGAACGTCCTACAACTATTGTCTTGACACCGAATCTTTCAGCAGCTTCGAGTATGCCTTTCGCGGGAGTGCTGGATTCAAGAAGTATCTCAGCATCGGCACCTTTTGATATTGCTATTTTTTCCGCATCTTCAAGATATTCTTTGACGTGTAAAAGTTCTTTCTCTTTGTCAAGCATGTCTTTTGATGTAATCACGGAAAAGATGTATAGCTTTTCTTTGTACACTTTAGAGTGTTCGATAGCATATTCGAGAGCCTTTTTGGTGTTCTTCATTCCATCATAGGCTATTATTATTGCCATGGCGCTCTATCTGCTTTTTGATATAAAATATTCTTACAAAATTAGGGTTCTGATAGTTCATTAAAGAACTTTGTTAACTGTTTAAATCGGTTTTTATTTAAAGAATATACGTGAGCGGATCCGTCTCTATGGGTATTTATCAATCCTGATTTTGAAAGGGCCTTCAGGCAATCTGATAGTCTTTTGTCCTCTAGATTGAACAGATTTTTTGGAAAAGGCGATCTGATATCAGATCGCATAAGACCCCTTACTATTGTCAAAGTGTCTTCGTCTGCCAAAATATTCAAGAGATCGAGAATTGGATCTTCGGTAATTGTTGAGATAGAATTACCACAAGTGCAAACATGCAGATTTCCAATAAAGATTTTGTCACCCATAATTCATAAATTGAGTAATGGTAAATAAAATTTAGGAAAATAAGGTGTTTATTAAAGGAGTTTAATTACCAAAATTGGCTTTCTCGACAGCATCATCAATTTCTTTTCTTAGGTTATCAGGAAGGCCTTTGATACCGCCAACCAAGAATCCTCTGACAATCATGCTGACCGCATCATCTTCACTGATGCCTCTGGACATCAGGTATTCAATTTGGTCTCTGGCAATTTTTCCGACTGCTGCTTCATGGGTCATCTCAACGTCTGCGACACTCGTTTCCAGTTCTGGAATTGCAAGGGTTACGCCACCGTCTTCGAGGACAATACTTCTGCACTCGAGATGTGCTTTTACACCTGGTGCATTGCCGACCAGGCGTCCGCGAGTGACCATTCTTCCGCCACGGGTGATGCTTCTCGACATGATCTCGGCACTTGTGTTGGGTGCATTTAGTACTATAGAGCCACCAGTGTCTATATCTGAGCCCTTATGTGCTAAACAGATCGTATTGTATCTGCAGGTACCGCCTTCACCGTTGAGATAAGCAACAGGGAAACTCTGAAGAGTTCCTACTGGATTCAGAAGAACGTAGTTATTTACATATTTGGAATTCTTTCCAAGTATCGCGACGGTCCTGGGACGTACTGCAGTATCCTTTCCCCAATTATGTATCATTGAGAAAGACAAGGAAGCATCATCTTTTATGTAAATTTCAGATACGCCAACGTGTAGTGATTCATCTGCATGTTTGCTAGTGGTACATCCTGTGATGATTTCCAATGATGCACCTTCATCGACAATAATGATGTTATGAAGGTTTTGGATGGATTTGTCCTTATTGAGTAGCATGCAGGTCTGAACGGGATTTTTGATATGATATCCTGCTTTTACCCAGACGAAGTATCCATCTGAATCTTCCAAATAACTTTTTGCAGTGTATTTGTCTTTGGCGGGGTCCATAGCTTTCCAATTGTACTCTTTAAGCCAATCGTATTTGGCCAGAGCTTTTTTTGTGGAAAGGATCTCTACACCCTCTTGTATTTTATTGGAGCAATGGCTCATTCCGTTATCGATGAAAACGATGGTTCCGGAACGGTCAGCCTCAGATGCAATTATACCCACATCGATCAGGCGGTCTTTTACGTCCTCAGAAGTCTTGCTAAGGTCTTTGATCTGTTCAGGAGTGTACGTTCCTTCCTTGTACTTTTCCATCTCGATGTCAGGTCCGTATGCACCCTTTTTCCCAAGTGCTTTTTTTATCTCGTTCACATCTTTATTAGTTTGCATGAGTCGCACTCCCCATAGCCTCTTTCTCTGATGTCTTTTAGGATGTCCATGGGACGTCCGCTGCAACGTATGATGCCATCACCCATTACGTACGCTTTATCAGCTCCGATGTAGTCAAGAATCTGACCTGTGTGTGTTATTACCAACGATGAAACACGCCCCTCGCGTTCAGGGGTTTTGCATTTATTTGTATACAACAGGTCGTGAACTTTTTCTCCGATAAGGTCAATGCTTTCAAGATCCACTCCTGACTCGGGTTCGTCTAGTAGGACAAAGGATGGTTTTTGTGCAGTGAGTTGTAACAGTTCAGATCTTTTGATCTCTCCGCCAGAAAATCCTACGTTTACATCTCTTTGAAGAAAATTGCCCATTCTGAACTCATCAGATTTATCCAATACGCATGTATCTCCCTGTGCGGCAGCTTGAACAAGGGTTCCAAGTTTAACTCCGACAACATTTGGAGGTCTTTGCATCATCATGCCAATACCAAGTTTTGCACGCTGATCTACAGACATATTTGTAATATCAACGTCCCTAAACAGTATTTGGCCGTCAGTGATCTTACAATATCCGTAGCCCATTATCGCTGCCAATAATGTGGACTTACCAGAACCGTTAGGTCCGAATAGAATACAGGTTTCACCTTCTTCGATCTTGAGATTTACGCCTTTGAGGATCTCTCTTTCACCGGCCTCTACGTGCAGGTTTTTAATTTCAAGCATTTAAACACCCAATGTTCTGTATCACATCTTTCATAGTTAATAAGGATTACTTCACTATTGTGAAGTTAGTATGCATGATTGTGTAAAGAAAGAGGGCGCACGGATTTTTCAATCTATCTCCACATGTTTTCCCGTTACCATGTATGTGACCTTTTCAGCGATCTTGCATGAATGATCCCCCACTCTTTCAATATATCGTGATACAGAGATGTAATAGATGCACGCATCCACGCTGCTAGGGTTCTCATGGATTTGGACCATGTTTTCCCTGAGAATCTCTTTTCTCATCCTATCAAGGAACGAATCTCTTTCACTGTAGTCATGTAGTTTTGAAATATCTCTATTCTCAAATGCAAGAACAACATCTTTGACCATTTTTGTGGCGGCTTCGCCCATTGTCGGTATTCCATCCATTGAGTACACAGAGGGAGTAGTGCTGAGGAATATTGCAGCTTTGGCAATGTTCTTACTGTATTTTCCAATTCTTTCCAGATAAGTGATGATTTTGAGTATTGTTGCTACAACCCTCATATCCAAGGCCATAGGCTGATATAACATCAATATTCTTAAGGCATCATTCTCGATCAAAGAATCTAACTGTGCGATCCTTGTGTATTTTTTGCTTGTATCTTCGGCGAGTTCTGTATTTCCTTCACTTAGTGCTTTGACGGAATTCTCTATCATTATAGATGCAAGTTTGCCCATCTCTACGGTGTCTTCGATCAGGGTGTTCATTTCGTCTTCAAATTTTTTCATGGTATCATCCGAATCTTCCTGTGATGTATCTTTCTGTCAGATTTTCTGTAGGTCTGTTGAATATTGATTCTGTATCACCAAATTCGATCATCTTGCCGATATACATGAATCCAGTGTAGTCGCTGATACGGGAGGCCTGTTGCATGTTATGGGTTACTATCACAACTGTGTACTCTTTCTCAAGTTCACAGGCAAGGTCCTCGATCTTCGATGTTGCAAGAGGGTCCAAAGCTGATGTCGGTTCGTCCATCAAAATAATTTCCGGGGAGACAGATAATGCTCTTGCAATGCATAATCTCTGTTGCTGTCCACCCGATAGTGCCAGTGCTGATTGATTTAATCTATCGCCGACTTCGTCCCAAAGTGCTGCCTGCACCAAAGACCGTTCCACGATCTTTTCCAATTCTTTCTCATCGGTTATCCCGTGTATCTTGGGTCCGTAAGTGATATTGTCACGTATGGACATCGGGAAAGGATTGGGTTTCTGAAAGATCATTCCTATTTTCTTTCTTAGTGAATTTACATCTACATTCGGATCGTAGATATTTTGTTCGTGATACATTATCTGCCCTTCGATCTTGCATTTGGCTATGAGGTCGTTCATTCTGTTGATACTTCTCAGCAAAGTGGATTTACCGCACCCAGAAGGTCCTATGAGGGCACTGATTTTGTTTTTTCTGATAGGAAAGGAGACATCTGTCAATGCTTGTTTTTCACCATACCAGAGATTTAAGTTGTTAATTTCAATTACGTTATCTTTCATTCTCTCACCATTTTATGTTTTTGTTACTGTGATATCTTATGATCGAAGCCAGCATGAACATTGACAATACAATAATCAAAAGTACCAGTGCAGTTCCGTATTGGTTTGTTGTTGACCCAGGAACTTCAGCTGCCAGATAGTATAGGTGATATGGTAATGCCATCACAGGGTCGAATATAGAGGACGGTATTGAACTCTGGAAGACCACTGTGGCAGTGAACATGATCGGAGCTGTCTCACCTGCTGCACGCCCCAAACTAAGGATAATTCCAGTCAGTATGCCGCTGAATGCAGCCGGAATGACAATTTTGGTAGTGGTCTCCCATTTGCTGGCACCCATTGCCAAAGATGCCTCTCTAAGATCTTTCGGAACAGCAGATATAGCTTCTTCGGTCGTTCTAGTTATAACGGGGAGTACCATAACCGCAAGTGTGACACATCCAGCAATAAGCGAGTGTCCTAATCCGAGAAAAATGACAAGTGCTGCCATTCCAAACAGTCCAAAGACTACCGAAGGCGTTCCATTCAATGTGTCTATTGCACTTCTGATTATCTTAGTAAGTCTTGTATTTCCAGCGTATTCTGACAGATATACACCTGATGTGATACCCAACGGTAAAGCAATAATCAATGTTCCTATGATCAGTTTGACCGTACCGACTATTGCAGGATAGATGCCACCGCTTCTGCCTTCGTTACTGGGGTAACCAGTGATAAAGTCAAAACTTAATGCAGGAAGTCCTTTTATGACAATGTCTCCAATGATAATGAACAGAATGACGCACACAAACGTCATTACGATAAAAAGTGTCGTGTGTGCTATTTTCTGTTTGTCAACAGATCTGATTTTTTTTGATAATCTGTTTATGATAAGGACAAATACAATCAATATGACAGATATGACAGTGGAAAGTATGAGATTTGTGAACAATGATATGATCATCATAGACAATACAAATATCAAAGTAAGTCCAGCAGATCTTTCCATAGAGGATATGCGTTTTGTGGAAATATGTTTAGATATGAAACTATCACTGGATGAAACAGATTCGCCGAACTTTCTTTTTGTTCTTTTGACAATGATCTTTGCAAAATAATTGATGATTAATACCATGATCATCAGGATTAATGCTAGCAGGAATAGTGCAGAGTAGTGTGTGCTGCCTGTCACAACTTCGGGAATCTCAAGTGCCAGTGTTGCGGTTATTGTTCTGACCATATCAAAGATGTTCCATAGTGGCTCTGGTATTAGTGGAGAGTTACCGGTAACCATCATTACGGCCATTGTCTCACCTATGGCTCTTCCTACACCGAGGATCGCTGCGGCTGAAATTCCAGATATTGCAGCGGGCACTACGATTTTTCTTGTGGTCTCCCAGTTGGTTGCACCCATTGCAACAGAAGCCTCTCTGAACGAACTCGGTACAGATCTCAAAGCATCTTCAGATACGGATATGATGGTCGGTAGGGCCATTATCCCCAATAGGATTGAACCTGCTAACCAAGAGGATCCATACAGTAATTGATCAGGGAATAGTTCTCTCAGGAAAGGTACCAGTACGATAAGTCCAAAGAAACCATAGACTACGGAGGGAATTCCTGCAAATACTTCGCTGATCGGCTTAAGAATGTTCCTTGCTTTTTCGGGTGCAACTTCAGATATGAATATTGCAGAGGCCAGTCCGATAGGTAATGCAAATAGTATTGCTCCTGCTGTCACCAACACTGTGCCAGTAATTAGAGGCAATGCGCCGTATTCGTCAGATGATGGTTTCCAGGTATTTCCGGTAAGGAATTCTACAATCCCTATGTCTTTTATTGCACCAATGCTGTTGCCGAAAACGAATAGAATAATAAAAATGATAATCAGAACGGTTACAGAAGCAATGCCCATGAGAACAAATCTCATGATGCTGTCCTTATCGATCTTTTTTGATCTTTTTATGAAGCCGTTCTGATCTGAAGACATGTTTTCACCTTATTATGCGATCCTTACGAAACCGGCATCTTCAACAATTTTTTGTCCATCTTCACTAATAACCCAGTTTAGGAAGAAAGCAGCCATCCCAGTTGCTTCACCTTTGGTAACAAGAATGAGGTTTCTGGAGATCTCATATGAACCGTCAGTGACGGTAGCAGAAGTCGCTGCAATCCCGTCTACGCTGATTGCCTTTGTGTTGTTGGAAAGGTGTTCTACAGCGTTGAGATTGACATATCCTATTGATCCAGGTGTTGAATTGACTGCGGATGTGACACCGCCTGTTGAATTGTAGGTGGCAACATCGTTTTTCATCACAAATGAGCTATCAACGGTTTTCATTGTTGTTTCAAAGCACTCACGTGTTCCTGATCCGTCCTCTCTTGCGACAACCGCGATAGTAAGATCCATACCGCCGACATCCTTCCAATTGGTTATTTCTCCGTCATAGATTTTTGCCAATTGTTCTAAAGTAAGATCGGTGACACCTACGTCAGAATTTACAATTATGACGACACCGTCCATCGCGATTACGTGTGCAACAAGTCCGCTTGAGATCTCAGAGGATTTTAGATCTCTAGAGAGCATACCGATGTCAGCGGTCCCATTAATCGCCGCAGTTGCACCTGCACCAGAACCGCCACCAGTGACGTTCATTGTAACGCTTGCATATTTTTCAAATTCTTCCTGAAATAGACTCATCATGGGTTGTATTGTTGTTGAGCCAGTAACCGTTAAATCGCTGTCCTCAGAGCTTCCACTGTTGCTTGTAAGGGAATATGTTCCAGCAATACAGACAACAGCGGTCAGCAGAACAGCTACAATCATCTTTCTCTTTTCATTCAAGGTTTAAATCACCCTATGAAAGAGATTTTCGATAATAAATATATAGATTATCGACATATTATATAGTCAACTATATTGACAATATAGAACTATATTTACAATACATATATATTTAAACAGTAAGAAGATTATTGAGTATGGATGTTCGTAAGATTCAACAAACTGGCGGTTCATCATATATTGTGACATTGCCAAAAGATTGGATTGTAAAAACAGGTCTAAAGAAGAATGATTCTGTGAATATTCAGGCACAGAAGGATGGAAGTTTGATCCTTACTTCTGTGAATTCTGCAGTGCCTATTGGTCGTTCTGAGAAAAAGATCTGTGTTGATGACATTTCTGATTGTATTTTTCTTTTTAGGATTCTTGTCGGAGCATATATGTCAGGTTATAGCACAGTTAGAATCTATTCATCTGAAAAATTCTCTAGTTCAGTTACAGACACAATAAGGAATTTCGTTCAGATTGCAATCGGTTTAGAAATATTGGAAGAGGATGAGAATGTCATCATTGTAAGAGATCTGGTAGATCCTTCCGAAATGAAGTTGAGTAGAGGGGTGGAGAGAATGAAGGTTCTTGTAAAGAATATGCTTACAGAAACTTTCAGTTCTATACAATCCAGTGATGTCAGTAGGGCAAAAGCAGTAATAGAAAGGGACAGAGAAGTGGATCGTTTGGAATGGTTGATCACAAGGCAGACCAACATGTTCAATCAGGATATTTCTGTAGCAAGGCGCATGGGTCATACGCCTGCGGAAGTAACAAATCTCTATACGATTGCGAGAATTATCGAAAGAATGGGGGATCATGCCGTTATATTGGCAAAGAATTGTAGTGCTATCATGGAGAAAGGTCCTTTTGATAATTCAATGAGAATGGAGATGCTAACTCTTGGTGATAGAATAACGAAGTTGTACGGTAGGGCATTGGAGACGTTTGTTAAAAAAGATCTTGATGAGGCTAACGATTGCATCGAAGAAACGCTTAAGGTAGTTGATCTGTGCAGACAAATGAATAGATACGCAGTAGGTATGCCAGCAGATACAATTGTTTCCATAAATATGATCGTTTCGAGTATGAGAAGGATATGCGAATATTCGATAGATATATCAGAATTGGCCATCAATTCTTTGATGGGCGAGTAACCGTTTATTTAAAATCAAGTTTCACACATACGAGGGGCAATGAAAGTCGTTGCACTTAACGGAAGCCCCCGTCTTATCGGAAATACATCCAATGCCTTGAACGTGGTTTTAGATGAATTAGAGAAGGAAGGCATTGAAACCGAATATATCCAGCTGTATGAGGATCATATGAATCCATGTAATCATTGCAGTTCATGTGAAGTTCGCGGTGATGGAAGATGTATCAATGAGGATGATGGCATGAACGGTTATCTTGAGAAACTCCATAGTGCCGATGGGATTATTCTTGCATCACCCACATATTATGGTTCGTGTACCGCACAATTGAAAATGTTCCTTGAGAGAGCGGGATTATGTGCCATGACCGGTGGAAATGTTCTGAAGGGAAAAGTCGGTGCGGTAATCGTCGTTCAAGAACGTGACGGCGGAACCATGGTTTATTCTGAGCTTGTCAACTGGATGTTGGCAAATCAGATGGTTGTAGTGGGATCGACACCACTGTCTGTTG
>JBAZDV010000006.1:0-17492 GCA_041654195.1 Candidatus Methanomethylophilaceae archaeon
TGGACCTTGCCGATCACGGACTGCCGATCATTGGTCGTCGATCAACGGAAGAGAACACTGGCCCGTCCTTGTGTTCTCGACCAAAATGTCATTTTCCCACGTCATTGGAGTTTATACGCCGCCGTTACAAGGGCCGCTCAGAGCATCGACGATCCGAATACTGAATGGACTTCTCTTCTGGACAATTCGATTGTTTCCTTGTTGAGAGGAAACAGTCGTGGTTATTTGGTTGTGTTTCCTTTCACAACAGAAACACATGGAGGATATCATCTTCACAGAATTTCTTGGAAGATGCCATGAAGAGGGAATTCGACAACCCGAAAACGATAGATGACAACTTCCTGAAACACGTCGTCCTCATGGATGCCGGAATATACGAATACGTACCCGACAAAGGGATCATATGCTGCGGACTGAGGGAGTTCCTTGAAACGGAAACGTTCGAACAGAGTGTCCGATGATCAAACCTAAAATATTGCTTCCAGAGAAAGGACATCAACCCTGCTTATCAAAAACGACCGTGTCTGCTCCGAATCAATCCAAGATTCCATATGGTCCATGAAATTGGATCCGAACAAAACGGACCTGACGAACAAAAATGTGATATGATCTCATACTGATTCTGAAGGAACGACATCTTCGTGCGTATCTTACGATCCTAAGTGACCTTTCCTCCTCGTATCTGTGAGGACCGCATCGACCGACGAAGGGGTCACGTAACATCGTCATTATAATCCAAAACCTTCATCCCCGTCGCATGTCCTTCAGATATGGCAAATTGAAAGATTCGATCGTCACTGTCATCAAAGATAATGTTGAAGGAAAAGACGTCGGCGTGGCATTCTCCGGCGGACTCGACTCCGGATTGACCGCGGCGATCGCCAAGGAATATGCGAATTCAGTCACACTCTACACGTGCGGGACCAACAATGCATACGATGTTTCCGTGGCTAGGGTCCTTTCCGAAGATCTCGAACTTCCATGGGTACATGTCCAAATATCCAAGGAGAACGTGGAATGCCGTATCAAGGACATGATCGTCGCCACAGGGACGTCTGATCCGTTCACGCTATCATACGAACTGCCTTTGTTCTGTGTCTGCATGGCATCCGAAGAAAAGTACATCCTGACCGGCCAGGGAGCAGATGAGTATTTCATGGGGTGCGCCAAATTCATCGGCCAATCCGACGATGATTACGAGATACTGAAGAATGCAGCGGTGGAAAGACTTCTGGACATATCGATCCCGTGTGAGAAGAGGATCGCAAAACATTTCGGCAAGGACCTCATATACCCTTACACCGACCCCACTGTGGTCTCCGAGATCGGAAAAATAGATCCCGATGAACTGAGGCCAGCAGACATGGATTCCAGAAAATCCGTGCTCAAGGAGATCGCCGTGGAACTCGGATATCCTTTCCTGACGAACAGGAAGAAGAAATCATCCCAATACGGTTCCGGGACCACGGACCTGGTACGCGGCCTTGCCAGCAGGAACGGGATGAAATACAATGAGTATGTCGAATCCCTCTGCGACGAGGCCTTCTGTAAGGCGGCATCGAGAAAAAAAACCGCTGCTGTCTATGCCCGCATAGACCCGATCCTAAAGGCGGAAGCGGAAAGGATCCTTCAACAGCAGGGATCATCACCGTCAGAGGCCGTGGAGATGCTGTATCTGAAGATCGTGGCGGACAACGGTCTGGACCTGCCCAAAGAATCACGACAGGATCTTTGATGCGATAAGTCGTTACGACGTGTTTTATTATCAAAGTATCGTGAGAACAGGTCGGAGGAGAACATCGAGATATACTTCAGCGTCTGCCTTTGATCATCTCCATCTCAATAGTAAAGACCTGTGAAAAACGGAGGTCTGTGTTTCGATATCACAAAAGAGGATCATACGTGATGGGCCTCAGAAAAAATCTATTATTATGTAGATGAGTACAAGGACCATGGAATACGATCCGAAGAAACGTGAGGAAGTGGACAGGATGCTGAACGCCATAAAGGACAGATACGGCGCTGTACCCTTGGTCACGGAAGTGCTGGCGGAACGTCCCGAGAAATTCATACCTATGGTGCATACCGCCACTCAGATAATGGAGAAGGACTCCTCCTTCGATGCCAAGACGAGATATCTTCTGGCGCTGTCTGCCGCAGTGGCCTTGAGCGGGGAACACTGCATAAGACTTCAGATGAACCACGCCATGGATGCAGGTGCCACCAGGGACGAAGTGTTGGAGACCCTCCTAATAAGCTCCTATATGTCCATGACCAAATCACAATCGTATTCATTCAGGATTTTCCTGGAGACCTACGGTGAGTACAAGGGGAAGGACACCGAACAATGAGTGACAATATTTCAGTATCTTCCGCCTGATCTAGAGTACATCGCCTGCCGCAAGGTTCAACCACCTCATGCGAACGAAGGACCTACGGATCTCTACGAAAAGATTTCCCCAACGGCTTAATGAATTGTCACCCTAATCCCGGGACAGTTATTCGGAACTATGGATTACTGAGGTTTGGATGATCGCATCCATACGGTATCGGTAACGGAATCGTCCGATCATAGACGCGCATCGCATCAGATGGACGTTATTGGCAATGCATACACTCCGTCCTTCAGCGGATACGGTTTCTCCGTCGGACATATTATACATGATGGACCCACCTTGTAATCAGACCTATCAAGCCTGGAGAACGAATTCACGTCTTTTGCATCGTATGTCATACCAGACTTGCACTCGATCAGTGAAAGCATACCTTTCCTAAGGATCATAAGGTCGATCTCATTCATCTGCGAGTCCCTGTAATAATAGAACCCCGCACTCTCATTGTTGTTGCGATATGATTTCATGATCTCATTGACTATGAACGTCTCCATCATCGGACCCCTCAGATATCCAACCTTTAGAGTATCCACATCGAAGACCTTGGCCAAATGACATGCAAGACCCGTATCTGAGAAATAGACCTTCGGACGTTTGACGATGCGCTTCGCTGTGGACCTTTCAGAATAAGGTTGCAAAAGATGAATGATGTCACCTGCAGCAAGGACACCCGTCCACGACTGCACGGTCTTGATGTTCAGACCGAGTGTGTTTGCGATGTTATTGTAGACCAGCTCTTGCCCTGTGAGGGACGACAGCAATTGCATGAACTCCAGGAACTTACCCTGATCCTTCAGATTGATTATTTGAGATACGTCGCGCGTTATGTACGATTCCACGTAATCAGAGTAGAATTTATTGGTCCCCAGCTTCTCCTTCTCATACAGTTCCGGATATGCTCCCCGAACAATCATCGCATAGAGGTCATCCAATTTCAGCGTTCGTTCCGTGGACCGTTTGATATTCCTCTCGAAATCGACGGTGAACGGAATCTCAGAACGGGACAAGATCTCACTCAAACTCAAAGGCGACATCTTAATGATGGAAACCCTTCCGGCCATTGATTGGGTCACACCCTCCATGAGATTGTAAGCCTGACTGCCAGTGAGAATGAACATTCCCTCGTTGCTGCCGGTCTCAAACTTTTGTCTGTCGACCATGGCCTCGATATGATCGAAAAGAATGGGGGCGTATTGCACTTCGTCAATTATCAGCGGTGTGCCGTGTGTCTTGAGGAACATCTCAGGATCTTTCTTTGCCATAGTCCTCTCTGACATGTCGGCCAATGAGACGTATCCGAATCCGTGCTTCTTCGTAAGAAGACCACACAATGTCGTCTTCCCAACCTGTCTGGCACCCGTGATCAGTGTGATCGGCTTCAGCATGATGCTTTCCTCGATGGTTGCCAATGCTGTTCGGTCTATCATGCTTGCATATATACACTGTTCATATTTGTAATTATTGTATCTATACTGCAAATTTTACATGCAGCAACTGGCAATTGGTTGCTGATTTTGGACACAAAGAAGGATTTATTCTGCGAACCATTGATCACATCGTACATCCTGTCGATGATAGAAGATCGTACACAGCTACAGATCTCAACAGATGAAAAAGACTGAACGACGAAGAACCATCATCATTACACACATGGAATATGACTGTAGACCAAACCCCCGTCAGAGCCTATTTCATACTGACCCCTAAACTCGACCAACCATCGTTGAAGATGTACCTGATCCATCGACGTGACCCTTGACCAAACTACATCTAACAAAATTGTATTACAAAACAATTTTTACAGAAGTTGTCATTGTAAACAATTTTAATAAAAGTTATAAACCAAGAGAACCATATTGCGGTATGGGCAGATTCATAGGAAGAGAGGAGGAATTGTCATTTCTTGAAAGCATTTACTCTAAACCCGGTTTGAAGACATGTGCCGTATATGGCCGCAGACAGATAGGAAAATCCACTCTTCTTAGAGAATTCTGCAAGGGAAAGAGATCATTGCTCATCCAGTCCTCCAATCTGTCAGAATACGAGAACATGGTTCGTATGAGATCAGACATTACAAAATTCCTCGGATCGGAAATGCCTCCGATGAATTCGTTCACAGAGATCATGACCGTCCTCGCGAATATATGCAATGAGAAGAAGACGGTGCTGGTCTTCGATGAATATCCGTATCTTATGTCCAATTCCCCATTTGTCCCCTCTATACTCCAGAGATTCATCGACATTGACGTCAGGGATTCAAATTCCATGGTGATCATCTGCGGTTCGTCAATATCCATGATGCGTGAGGAGACGGAAAGGATGGACCGTCCTCTGTACGGAAGATTTGTGAACAGCCTGATGGTGGGGCCGTTATCCTTCCGCACGTGCATGAAATTTCATAAAAACATGACAGACATCGATGCTTTGAAAGTTTATATGACGGTCGGCGGAATTCCGAAATATCACTGTATAATGGATTCATCCACATATGAAGAGTGCATCAGAAGATGCTACATAGAACGCATAACCGATCTGACAGACGAAGCGTTTTCTATAATCACAAACGAGATGAATCAGGCATCGATATATTCAGGAATCGTCGCATGCATCGCAGACGGGATGGTCAAGCAGCATGAGATCGCAGACAAGATGAAGATCGACAGAGCTGGATGCAAGAAATACCTTGACAATCTGGAATACATAGGAATCGTCGAAAGGTTGCATCCGATGCTCGGTGCCCCGAAAAGACCGATCTACAGGATAACCGACAACATCGTCGCCTTCTATTATGAGGTCATACGTCGTCACGCCACCGTCTTGGACGGTTCAGTTAGCGCTTCGTTGAAGTATAAGGTAATGAAACACGATATCGACACCTTCATGGGACATAGGTTCGAAGACGTCTGTGGCCAGTACGTAGACCAGAAATACAACGTTAAGGAAAGGGGCCGTTGGTGGGGAAGGGTAAACGATGAGGATACGGACATCGATATCGTAGCAAGCATCTATGATGAAGACCTGAGAGTATCCACACTATTATCCGAATGCAACTTCAGAAAACAACCTATGGGGTTCAAGGCCTTCAATGATCTGTTGAAACGCACATCTGTCATAAATAGGCTTGAAAATATCAGATATATTTTGTTCTCGATCGGCGGATTCGATTCGAAACTGGAAGAATATGCAGAGGGCAGAGAGATCATTCTGGTGGACCACATCAAACTTTTTGAAAATGAATGAGGCTGCATCTATAATCCGTATGCCCACATAAAATTATACAAACTCGCTGATTCACAATCATATATATCGTAAATCTGCCATTGATGAGTGTGAATTCTCCTAATCATGAGATTTCTGATCGTTATCGATTAAAATATGACAATGATCTTTTAAAATACCAACCCGTCGCATTTTGTCGGAACCGGACAAACACCACATTGAAAGGTCGTGCCTGCACCGTCAGATCGGAATTTCGAACCTCTAAAGTACCATCCATCAATCATGCGGTCGATCGTCAATGTGATCCTTGACGGGCATTCCTTTTGCTATCAGCGATCTACCGCTCTCGGTCAACGAATAGATGCGCCACTTCTTCCTCGGTGAAGATACTATCAGCCCTGCTTTCTCAAGGATATTGAGGTGATACGACAACTTTGAATCGGACAGCTCTGTGATCTCTTTGATGATACACGGACACAGATCGGCCATCATCAAAGCATGTAAGATCTGCAAACGGATCGGATCTGAAAGAGAATGAAAGAACCTCGCCTCAAAAATAAGACCTGCTCTCTCAGGAACACCTTCTTTCAAACCGTTCAGTCCGCCTTTCGAACAGATGATCTGTTCCATCTCTTCTGGCAAATTCATTGCATCAGAGCAACATACCTTCTCTGTTTGATCCTTTTCAGTCATACTAATGTACCTGGTATGCGCCCGATAATACAGTATCATTGTTTAAGCATTGGTCTTTTTCATCCGCTGCGCATTCTTAAAAGGATCAAAATACAAAACTAATTATATCATACACTTCAATTCAACTATATTTGAAATATCAGCAACATACGGGACGGTGACATTATACGGAAGAGAGAACAAAAGAACTCGTGGCAATAAGTGCATCGGTGGCCGGTCATTGTCAGCCCTGTTTCCGCCGACATCTGGCCAACGCCAGAGAACTCGGTATCCCTGAGGACGATATCAAAAATACGATCGTTCTGGCCAAGACCATCAGCGAAAAAGGGGACCTGCGTATGTTTGAATTCACGGAAGGACTGATGAAAGAGTAACACACATCAAAAATGATCGATGATTCGTATGAACAAGGGTGAATAAAATGGTAGTGAAACCAGTAGATTTCTATGAAATGTCGCCAGATGACATTGTGAAATATTTGCCGGGCAAGGACTGCAACAATTGCGGTTACGATGACTGTAAAGGATTTGCTGTAGCCTTAAGCAAAGACACGGTCAAAGTTGAAAAATGTCCTGAGATGGAATTAAGGATGAAAGAATCGTTGGACGGCACACTTTCCATCAAACTGGAAGTACACGAAGCTGATTTCTCTTTTAGTACCGTTCCGGAAACCCTGATCGAGATTAATTCTCCGACCCCTGACTCACCCATACTCGTTACTGGAAACTCTGGCGTCACTTTGTATGTGCTCAAATTGATATTTAAGAAGACACCGAATGTCAGCACATGGATAGTACCTACAGACACCAAAGGATACACCATCGACCATGCTGCTGCCATGCATCTGATGACACCTATGACCGTGATGAAGGGTCTTATGAACGCCGCCATGTCCGGAAAAGTAAACCATCGCAACATCATACTTCCCGGATTATGTGAGGGCATCGAACGTCAGGTCGAAATGATCACTAAGTGGAGAACAGAGGTAGGACCGAAAAGCGGGTTCGAATTACCGACATATCTGGTCAAAAAATCAGAAAAAGATGACCTGTGACATACCGCACAGTATGCTCAAATTCCACATTTTTATTTTGCTGATCGGCCGTTTGGATAACGATAGTGAGCAATATTTTTATATCACGTGAATGATTCAATTCAATATTATTTGAAATGTACATTTCAAACAAAGAGGAGATCCTGATGAATGAAGATATCAATAACGATGATCAAACACCAGGTGTCACCAAAAAACTTCCTTTTTTGAGCAGATATCTTACGATCTGGATATTCGCCGCCATGATCCTGGGCATCGGACTGGGTGTCCTTGTCCCCGGCCTGGCCGATTTTATCGGTTCACTGAGCATCGGAACGACATCAATACCTATTGCTATCGGCCTGATACTGATGATGTATCCTCCCCTTGCAAAGGTCAAGTATGAGGAATTGGGTAAGATCTCAAGAGTGCCTGGATCTAGAAGAATGCTCTCGTTGTCTTTGTTATTGAACTATGTCGTCGGTCCTTTTCTGATGTTCGCCTTGGCATGGATATTCTTGCCAGACCTCCCGGAATATCGTATAGGTCTCATCATCGTAGGCATCGCCAGATGCATAGCCATGGTCCTTGTGTGGAATCAATTGGCAGACGGAGACAGCGAGTATGCTGCGATACTTGTAGCCGTGAACTCCATCTTCCAGATCGTCCTGTTCTCGTTCTATGCCTATTTCTTCATAGCCGTCCTTTCCAATGTCGTCTCTCCGGGCTCCGGCGTGAACGTACATATATCGGTCGTTTCCATAGCTGTGAGTGTGCTCATATATCTGGGCATACCTTTCCTTGCTGGAATCGTTACCCGCTACACGCTCAGACCACGAAAAGGTGAGGATTGGTATGATAACAAGTTCATACCTGCCGCAAGTAACGTGTCTTTATTGGCACTGCTGCTCACCATCGTTGTCATGTTCTCTCTGAAAGGAGACTACATCGTTCAGCTTCCATTCGATGTGGTAAGGATCGCGATACCGTTACTGTTCTATTTTGTGATAATGTTCCTGCTGTCCTTCTATCTTTCAGGACGTTTCAAATTCGACTATCCTCATGCAGCAACACAGTCTTTCACTGCAGCCAGTAATAACTTCGAACTTGCCATAGCCGTGGCAATAGGCGTATTCGGTATCGGTTCGGGAGTGGCTTTTGCTGCAGTGATCGGTCCATTGGTCGAAGTCCCCGTAATGATATCTTTGGTAAACCTGTCATTATATTTCCGCAGAAGATACTACGACGTGAACGGACAACTGAAAAAATCATCTATAATGAATAAGAGTATTGAGTGACGATACGAACCTGTTAAATAATTACAATCGCAAAAAAGGTGAGACAGATCATGAGAATAGGAATACTCGGTTGTGACGCGATCCGCAATGAGATCGAAAAGATAACTGCTGGAGACCCAGATGTTGTCTATCGTGAATATTTGGAATTCGGATTGCATATGCAGCCTGAGGACCTGAAAAAGGCCATTTTGGAAAAATTGAACTCACTGCCGGTCCAGTTGGACGTTGTCTTTTTGGGTTATGGCTACTGCCAGGCACTTAAGGGAATTCCTGAGCTGGTCAAAACACCGGTCGTCATGCTCGAACACGAAGACTGCATCGCAGCCATGCTGACGACCGAAAGATATAATCAGGAGAAGAAGAACGGTGGAATAACCTGGTTCTATCCGGCTGGCTGGTCAGTCTACGGAATGCCAGGGATAGTTAACCTGTTCCACCTTGACTGCATGAACGATGAGGGTTACAATCCGAAATTCTTCTTGGATATGTTGTTCGACGGTTTCTCCAGATGCCTCTATATAGATACTGGCTGCAATGAATGCACCGAAGAGTGCCAAAAGAATTCCGAACAATTTGCAGAACTTCTCAATCTGAAACACGAGAGCACACATGGATCCCTTGACCTTATCCAAAATGCGTGGATCGAGACGAAGGCCAAGGCTGCAGTGATCTGTTCAGAAAAAATCTGAAAGGTCATAACCAGGAGTAAAAATCATGGATAACAAAAAAGACGTGAAATCTATCGTAAAGAAGGCGTATTCAGAAATAGCGATCAACAGCGGTAACTGTTGTTCATGCGGCTGCAAGAGCAGAGATGATCAAAGTGCAGAGCAGATCTCAAAGAGCGTTGGCTATACTGATGAAGAGATCAATACCGCTCCAGAAGCCAATCTTGGATTGGGCTGCGGAAATCCTACTGCCCTCGGTAAAATAAAGAAGGGCGACACTGTACTAGATCTGGGAAGCGGCGCCGGATTTGATTGCTTTATAGCCTCAAAAAAGGTCGGAAAAACAGGTAAGGTCATAGGAGTGGACATGACCGAAGCCATGATCGAGAAGGCTGAAGGCCTTGCTAAAAAATACAATTATTCAAACGTTGAATTCAAACACGGAGAGATAGAGGACCTCCCTGTGAAAAACGATTCCATCGATGTAGTGATAAGCAACTGCGTCATCAATCTTTCACCTGACAAAGCTCAGGTCTTCAGGGAAGCGTACCGCGTTCTTAGGGAGGGTGGTAAGATGTTTGTATCGGATATCGTTCTTATCGGCGAATTGACCGAAGAACAGAAGAACAATGACAAACTACTGTCTGGCTGTGTTGCAGGTGCTTTACCCAAACAAGATTATTTGGATAAAATGGAACAAGCTGGATTCAAAGTAAAGATCCTTTCAGAGGATAAGAAAATAAGCAAGTCTCAGTACGATGGTCTACCTATTGAAAGCCTTAAGGCCGAAGCGACAAAATAAAACCCCTTCCCTTACCCACTTTATGTCAGGTGTCCTTATTCTTTAGCGGACAACTCAGCACTTTGAATGCACTTTGTCAAAACAGAATAGGCATTGATCATATCAGATTCACCGACAATGAATATCGTATCGGTATGACAGCTGACCGTCTCTTCGATATTTATCCCTGCATCGGAAAGGTTGGTTATCAAATACGCAATGACACCGCTGGTATCGACGATCTTCTCGGGAGATTTCACAGCTATCTCGACCAGGTTCTCTCTCACCTTGATGATATTGAATCTTCCGACAGTGTCAACGATACGGTCCTTCAGCATCTTGTCGGCTATGATGGTAACTGCGGATGCAGACTGAACGACCTGCATGATGGAGTTCTCATTCCACAGGTCCTTGAATAGATTGTCCATCTTATGAAGGACACTCCAATCATTCTTTGCAGTAACGATACAGGTCTTTGTCCTCATCTCTAGACGACTGTCTCTTAGGATCTTTAGGATACTTAGTTCATGATTTGTCGTTATTCCCAACTTACCGGCATATCTTCTGCAGGCTATCATGACAGCCTCTTCATTCTCTAGGTCCAGGTCCTTCATTATCATCCTTGCCAACGAAGAATAGTTGATGAGCCCCTTTGAAACACAATCCTTTACACTGGGATGTGCATCGATATATATTCTCGTCTTCTCTGCAAGACTCTCTTTCGTAGGACCTTTAGACATGTTAACAGGTAGTACTATTCAAGTATTTATGTTCTATTAAAGACAAATAGTATTAAAAAGTTTGAAAAATCAGACAGCGATGTCGCTTATGAAAGGAAGCGATTCAACATTCCGATAACGGTATCGACCTCTTTTTTGCCGATAATGAGTGGCGGTATCAAACGTACGACATCTCCATGGCACACGTTGATCAGAACACCGTTCTCACGACAGAAACTTTGGAACTCTTTTGCTTTATTAGGCATTTCGATGCCTATTATCAGACCGCATCCGCGCACGGCAGAAATCTCAGGGCTCTTGATATCCTTCACACGATTCATTATCTCTGCGCCCATCTTAGCAGAATTCTCCACTAATTTTTCTTTCTTCATTATGTCGATGGTCGCAGATATTGCAGAAGATACCAACGGGCTTCCGCCGAACGTTGTTCCATGTGTTCCCGGTGTGAAGACCTTGGATATCTCATCGGTCGAAACTATTGCTCCGACTGGTACTCCGCCGCCCAATGCTTTCGCTAACGACATGATATCGGGCACAACACCAAAATTATCGATCCCGAACCACTTGCCAGTACGTCCCATTCCTGTCTGTACCTCATCTACGATCATCAGTGAATCATAATCGCTGCAAAGATCGCGAACTGTCTTGAAAAACTCGGCAGGCGCGGTCTTAACCCCACCTTCGCCTTGTATCGGCTCAACAATGACTGCGGCCGTATCCTTATTGATCATGGATTTGATCGACTCGGATGAACCATAGTCAAAGTAATCAAAACACTTGCCGATCAACACCTGGAATGACTCCTGATACTTTACCTGGCCAGTTGCTCCCAGAGCAGCAGCAGTACGTCCGTGGAAAGAATTCAGCGCCGATAGGACCTTTCCTTTCTTTGTATAACGAACTGCAAGTTTCAATGCACCTTCGTTCGCCTCGGCACCACTGTTCACAAACAGAGTGCGATTCATTCCCTTTGGAGTGATGGAAGCCACCTTCTCCGCTGCTACAGCTTGTTCCTCCACATGATACAGATTTGAAACGTGTACCATGCGACCGACCTGCTCCTGCACTGCCTTTACCCATTCAGGATGCGCATATCCCAATGAATTTACAGCAATTCCGGCCACCATATCGAGATATTCCTTACCTTCAGTATCATACAGATATGCCCCCTTACCATGAGTAAAGCATATGTCCATACGCCCGTTATTCTGAAACAGATACTTTGATCCTGTTTCTTCTATTTCTTTGAATTTCATTTTTACCATCACTTAGTGATTATTGTTCCATGTTCCACCGATCTCATGACGTCTGATACTATGGAACGCGGATCTTTTCCGTTCACCATACGCACCTTTGCAACACCTGCATTCAAGGCGTTACGGCACGCATCAACCTTGGGGATCATTCCCCCGGAGATCACACCGTCAAAGATCAGCTTATCCACTTCTGTCAGGGTGAGCACATCTTGTTTTGACGATGGGTCCTTCATATCGAGCATAATGCCTGGAACATCTGTTATCTGGATCATTTCCCTGCACTTGATACCGGCTGCAATACCTGCAGCCATTGTATCAGCATTGATATTCAGATGTTTCATGTCCGAACTTGCACCGATTGGATATATGACAGGGGTGACACCACCCCTAAGAAGGTCCTCGATCGTACCAATATCGACAGATACTACGTCACCGACATTCTGAAGGTCCACAGTGACCTTCTCTCCGTTCTCCGTCACAATGATCGGCGCCTTCTTGACACATTCAGTGACAAAATAACCGGGAACACCTACTGCCATAACACCCGCTACCTTCAAGGATTCGACTACATCTGTATTGATCTTTTTCAACACGCTCTCGGCAACTTCCAGTGTAGCATCATCGGTGATCCTCAGACCGGCAACCTTGACGGGAGTGATTCCTTTTTTCTCAAGTTCGGCATTGATCTCTGGACCCCCGCCGTGAACTAGGACGATCTTTGCACCATCATGGATCAGACCTGCGACCTCTCCCGATAGACGATCCAGATCTGCCTTCCCGCTGATCGCATTGCCACCAAACTTGATGAGGTAGACGTCGTCTAACATTCGGTTACCTCATGTGGCATATTCCGCATTGATGCGGACGTAATCGTAAGTAAGGTCACAACCCCAACCGGTAGCAAATTCATCGCCATTGGCAAGATCTACCATGATCGTTACTTCCTTGTTGTCCATTGCCATACGGACGACCTCAACAGAACGTTCTTCCTGGAATATCGGTGCTCCAGAATCGAGGATCGGGACCTCCATGTCACCGCCCTTGATTGTCAAACGAACATCATCCAGGTTGAATTCACAACCGCTGTTACCAAGGGCCATCATTATACGTCCATAGTTTGGATCTGAACCGAATATCGCTGATTTGACCAGTGGCGAATTTATAATGGCACGGACTGCCTTGCGTGCATCTGATTTGGTCTTTGCGCCGGTGACCTGCACTTCTATCAGCTTTGTAGCGCCTTCTCCATCCAATGCGATGGTACGAGCGATCTTATTCATCACGAACTGCAAAGCTGCAACGAACTCAGGGTCCTTATCTGCACATTCAGAATTTGATTTGCCGTTCGCAAGTAAGATACAGGTATCATTGGTAGACTGATCTCCGTCGACAGATACCATGTTCATGCTATCATCGAGAATCTCTTGCCAGGTCTCACGAAATGCGGGTGACAGAGTGGCATCGGTCGTGATCAAACTCAACGTTGTTCCATGCAGTACCTTCATATGGGGTGCGATCATCCCACTGCCTTTGGAAATAGCTCCGATATATACCAGTGTACCGTCTCCCAGACGGACACGTACCGCACATTCTTTTCTGATCGTGTCTGTGGTCATCATCGCTTCGGCTAAAAGACCGTCCGCTTCACGTCCGATCTCCAGCTCGTTGGCTGCTTTGCTTATACCATATTTCACTTTGTGCATATCCATGAAACGGCCGATCAGACCTGTAGACATGACACCTACCTCTTTTGGATCAAGGTTCAATTCAGAAGCGACCGCTTCCTTCATCGTAATGGCATCTTCGAGGCCGCGGCGACCAGTGAGCGCATTGGCATTTCCGCTGTTGATCACGACCGCAGAGAGCTTAGGAGAATTCTCCCGCATCATCACCTGTACAGGTGCTGCTTTGACCGCATTCGAAGTGTATCCGACAAAAGCACTTGCCGGGACATCTGAATACAAAAGAGCAAGGTCCAATGAACGATATTTTACACCGCTATGTACGCCTGCAGCCTTGAATCCCTGAGGAGTGGTTACTCCGCCATCAATTATCTCTACCATTATCATACCCCTAGCCCAGGCGTATTGAGGCCTGAGGTTTCTTTAAGATTGAGCATCAGATTCATGCACTGAATCGCTTGACCTGAGGCCCCTTTTACTAAATTGTCGATCGCACTGAATGCCACGACCTTCTTGCCGAAGGTCTTGGGCCCTACCTGGGCATGATTCGATGCAACGACAGCACGGATCGATGGCTCATCGACCACGTGAACGAACGGTTCTTTGCCGTACTGTTTCTCATATATCGATGATACTTCTTCCGAGGACATGTCTTTTTTAAGGTCCATGTAACATGTTGATAAAATGCCGCGTACTATCGGTAAAAGATGTGGAACGAATAAAACCTCAGGATCTTTTTCTTTTGAGAACATTCCCAATGCCATCTCGATCTCTGGTGTATGGCGATGAGTTCCCACACTGTATGGTATTATCGATTCACCACAGTATGAATGGTTCGTACGTGGCGACGGAACCATACCTGCACCGGATGTACCGCTCTTTGAATCTGCAATAAATTCTTTTTCGACAACCCCTGCTTTGAACAAAGGTGCGCAGGCAAGGATCGTTGCGGTAGCGTAACAGCCAGGATTCGCAACGATATCTGCACCCTTTAATTTATCACGGAAAAGTTCAGGTAACCCGTATACTGCCTTCTTCAGATTTTCTGTGTCCGTATGTTTATGACCATACCACTTCTCATACACGGATGTGTCCTGTAGACGATAATCTCCCGATAGGTCAATACACTTGACACCTTTATCCATGAACATCGGTATCTCAGACATTGCAACACCGTGCGGTGTGGCAACAAACACAATGTCAACATCTTTGTCAATGGCCTCTGTAAATTCCAGATCGACATATCCTTTGAGATATGTATGTACATCAGACACTTTTTTCCCGGCATTCTGACGGGATGTCATCGCAGCAATTTCAACATCAGGATGTGCGCACAGTAAACGAGCTAACTCGCCTCCCGTATATCCCGTACCTCCGATAATACCGGCTTTCTTCATTTATATATCACTCAGTGGTGGTTACTTTAAGGAAAGACAGTAGTTTTCAATGGATTAAAAAAGGTATTGTTGATTTTCGAACACAAAGTGTCGGATATATTCCAAATGACACTATTTTGAAGTGAGAGAAACATTGTAGTGGTTGAAGAAACAGATTTTTATTTTTCTGATTTTTGCGCTTACTGGATAACAAAATTTGCCTTGAAATATAATTTTTTCTACAAAGAGGAGTCTTGAAATATACACCTCCCCGATTATCCTCACCTTATTTTGAATATTATTGTCATATGCAACCATTTAAAAATATGCGCAGTAATATGCGCCCGATAACATGACTGAGAAATCAACCGCAAAAAGGGACAAGATCGTCCTCGCCTATTCTGGCGGACTTGATACGTCTGTTTCCATCAAATGGCTTCAGGACAACTACAACCTCGATGTAATCGCCGTTGGTATCAACATCGGGCAACCTCCGAGCAAAGATGATATCGTCGCACGTGCATTGAGGAACGGAGCCCTCAAGGCAGAATTTATAGACGCAAAAAAGGAATTTGTAGAGGAATACATCTGGCCTTCACTTAAAGCGAATGCAATGTATCAAAACGTCTATCCTCTCAGCACCGCGATCGCAAGACCTTTGATCGTTAAGATCCTCGTAGATGTTGCACACCGCGAAGGTGCAAAATACATTGCACACGGATGCACTGCAAAAGGGAACGATCAGGTACGTTTCGATGTAGGTATCGTTTCTCTCGACCCAAAAATGGGCATCATCGGACCCATGAGAGAATGGGTAATGACACGTGAACAGGAGATCGATTACGCCAAGAAGAACGGTATCGAGATCACTGTGAAGAAGGAAAGTCCTTACTCTACCGATGAGAACCTCTGGGGAAGAAGCTGTGAATGCGGTATTCTTGAGGATGCATGGGAAGAACCCCCGGAAGATGCATGGGGATGGACCGCTAATCCCAAGGATGCACCCGATGATGCAGAATACCTTGAGGTCATGTTCGAGAAAGGTATCCCTGTCGGATACAACGGTAAAAAGGTCGCAGGCGTAAAGCTCATTGAAGATCTGAACAAGATCGCGTGTAAACATGGCGTCGGCCGTATAGACCATGTTGAAGACCGTTTGGTCGGTATCAAAAGTAGAGAGACGTATGAATGTCCGGCCGCGACCATTCTTATTACAGCACACAAGGCAATTGAGTTCCTTACACTCCAGAAAGATGTTCTTGAATACAAGAAAGGTGTCGAGCAGAAGTTCTCAGAACTTGCATACAATGGTCTGTGGTTCGGCGTGCTCCACGACTCCATTGATGCTTTCGTCGACAAAACCCAAGAATATGTCACTGGTGTCGTCCGCATGAAACTGTTCAAGGGATCGGTTACCGTAGTAGGAAGAAAATCACCGTATTCACTGTACGATGAGGGACTTGCCACATATGCTAAAGGCGATGAATTCGACCACAAATCCGCACTTGGATTCATATATTGCTGGGGACTTCCTAACAAGACGACCGCAAAGGCCCATAAGAAGAACTGATAGCATGACCCAACAGGCACTTTGGTCCGGAAGATTCGATGAGGGTATGGACGACTCCACACTAGCATTCACATCATCATTGGACGTGGATGTTGCATTGGCATTCTATGATGTCATGGGCTCACTGGCCCATGTGAAAATGTTAAAAAAATGTGATATCCTATCAAAAGATGATGCAGACAAGATAATCGATGGCCTCAGGACCATTGCTGCCGAAATGGAAAATAATGAATTTGACATAGACATGTCTTTGGAAGATATTCATACAAATATAGAATTCCAATTGACCGAAAAGATCGGCCCTGTAGGCGGAAAACTTCACACTGGAAGAAGCCGTAACGACCAAGTCGCAACAGACTTCAAAATGTACCTAAGAGATGCTGCCATAGAATCCGTCATTGCAATTGACGGCCTGATCGATGCCTTGATCAAGATTGCACAAGAGCACGGGAATACGATCGTTCCAGGATTTACGCACATGCAACATGCACAACCTGTCACGATCGCACAGCACGCACTCGCACATGCGTTCAGACTTGGCCGTGACGCAGATCGTTTCCTTGATGCATTCAATAGGATGAACAAATGTCCGTTGGGCGCAGCAGCGCTCGCAGGTACCACATACCCTATCGACAGAGAAATGACCGCAATGGCCCTTGGTTTTACAAGACCCACAGAAAATTCCATGGATTCGGTAAGCGACAGGGACTTTGTTGCCGAATTTGCATTCTGCGCCTCACTTACATCGATCCATCTGTCCTCTATGGCCGAGGAACTTGTGTT
>JBAZDV010000007.1:0-16229 GCA_041654195.1 Candidatus Methanomethylophilaceae archaeon
AAAGCGAAACAGCTTAAATACCCCTTATATATCACACCACGGTATATTAATGGCTAAAATGAATATTCAAAACATCGTCGCATCCACTTCGCTTGAACAAGAGCTTGACCTAAATGCCATTGAAGACGCATTGGACGGAGCTGTATATAATCCAAAACAATTCCCAGGACTTGTCTACAGACTCAAAGATCCAAAAACTGCAACACTTCTTTTCAAAAGCGGAAAGGTCGTTTGTACCGGCGCGAAGACCGTTGAGAAAGTAAAGATCGCAATTGACAAGGTCAAAGAAGACCTCAAAAAGGCGAACATCTACATAACGATCGAACCCAAGATCGAGGTTCAGAACATGGTTGCCACATCTGACCTTGAACAGGAGATCAATCTCAATACAGTGGCCATCACGTTGGGTCTTGAGAAGGTCGAATACGAACCGGAACAATTCCCTGGACTTGTCTACAGACTTGACGATCCCAAGGTCGTAGTACTTTTATTCAGTTCAGGAAAGATGGTATGTGCTGGTGCAAAGGTCCCCGAAGACGTCGTTCGTGCAGTGGACAAGATTGCCGCCGAGCTCAGATCTGCAAGTTTGATGCCATAAATACGACACAACCTTTTTCTTTTTTCTCATTTTTTCAATGTAATAGCGTTAGCTGTCTTTTCACAGCACAATACATTGCGTATTGCTTTTATGAAAGATCCAACATTGTGAGGTACAAAATCTCCTACGCATTTGTTATTGACGCAATCACATGAATGTTGACCTGTGTTCATACATTAAATGCAAAATAAAATATCACCCTCTGAGAAATGAACACAACTTGTTCTATTACATGTGATCAAGCTTATATGCAAAATGCTTAAACGATAAAAAGATTGAAATAGCATAGACAAATTGAAGGATTCAGATGTCGGGGTAACATAGTGGCCATGTGGGGGCCTGCAGAGCCTCACACGGGAGTTCAATTCTCCCTCCCGACCCCATTCTTCTCTTTCATGTAATATCTCCTTTTGAAAAAAAATTATGGATAAATATCTTCAACAAGCAAACCTATTTAAATACCCTTTAAATACACAAGCCTAGGTGAATTGATGGCTAAAATGACTATTGAGAACGTTGTCGCATCTAGTTCGCTTGGACAGGAACTTGACCTAAATGTCATTGAGGACGCACTTGATGGGGCCGAATACAACCCCCAACAATTCCCAGGACTTGTTTACAGGCTCAAGGATCCGAAGACCGCAACACTTCTTTTCAGAAGCGGAAAGGTCGTTTGTACCGGCGCAAAAAACCGTGACCAAGTAAAGATCGCAATAGACAAGGTCATAGAAGACCTCAAAAAGGCGAACATCTACATAACGATCGAACCCAAGATCGAGGTTCAGAACATTGTTGCTTCGTCTGACCTTGAACAGGAGATCAATCTCAATACAGTGGCCATCACGTTAGGTCTTGAGAAGGTCGAATACGAACCGGAACAATTCCCTGGACTTGTCTACAGACTTGACGATCCCAAGGTCGTAGTACTCCTTTTCGGATCCGGAAAAATGGTATGTACAGGTGCAAAGGTCCCCGAAGATGTCATTCGTGCAGTGGACAAGATTGCCGCCGAGCTCAGATCTGCAAGTTTGATGTTATAAGAAGATCTGCGGGAAATTTTTTTTAATCGTTAATTTTTGTTTTCTAACGATACCTTCGATTTTGGTCTTAAGTCCGTTAAGACCAAATACATTAACGTTGTTACATCGAATTATACAGACCGATTTACATATCTGTAACAAGAGAGGAAAAAGATGAAAATAGCAGTGACGTATGAAAACGGTGAAGTATTCCAACATTTTGGAAAAACAGAATCTTTTAAGGTCTACACGATCACAAACAATAAGATCGTTTCATCAGAGATCATTGGCTCCAATGGTAATAGCCATGGTTCGCTTGCAGGTTATCTGAAAAATCTAGGCGTCTCAGGATTGATCTGCGGAGGTATTGGTGTAGGAGCAAGAGAAATGCTTGGCAGTGAAGGCATAACAGTATACCCCGGAGCATCAGGAAATGCAGACGACCAGATTGATGCATTGATATCAAATAATCTGCACTACGATCCGAATACAGAATGTCATCATCATGACAAAGAGGATGCACACACGTGCACTTGCGGAAAACACTAAATCCCTTATCAAAACCCCTTCTTTTTACAATGATTAATAATGGAACAGTGCAATTGCCATTTTATGACATACGGGAATGTCCTTGAGGCGATCGGCAACACACCTGTTATCAAACTCAATAAGCTGACAGCAGGACTATCTTCAACAATATATGTGAAGTTGGAAAGTAAGAACCCGGGCGGCTCTATAAAAGACAGAGCTGCACTGTCAATGATAATCAATGCGGAATCAAAAGGACTTCTGAAAAAAGGTGGGACGATCATTGAACCCACTTCCGGTAACACAGGGATTGGTTTAGCCATGGTTGCCGCCGTTCGCGGTTACAAGACCATCATTGTAATGCCTGATACGATGAGCAAGGAACGTATCAGCATGATGACGGCATATGGTGCCGACGTAATACTTACACCTGGAAAAGAAGGCATGGCCGGTGCCCTGAACAAAGCCAAAGAACTTGCCGAGAAAACCAAAGGTTTCATACCCCAACAATTCGAAAATCCAGCCAACCCCTTGGCTCATTACATCGGAACCGCTAGAGAAATACTCGAAGACGTCCCTGATGTCGATTACATAGTGGCCGGAATAGGCACTGGCGGCACCGTTACCGGTATCGGAATGGCATTGAGAGACTTTGCATCGAATGCTAAAGTTATCGGCGTAGAACCCGCCGAAAGCCCATTGCTCACAGAGGGAAGGACCGGATCACACAGGATACAGGGAATTGGTGCAAACGTTGTCCCTGGCAATTATGATAAGAGATTTGTGGAAAAGATAATCACTGTAAAAAGCGATGATGCAGTAGAGATCACACGTAGACTTGCCAGGGAAGAGGGTATTTTTGCAGGAATTTCGTCGGGTGCGGCCGTATCTGCTGCATTGAAACTAGCTTCTGAAGAAGAGAACAAAATCTTTGTCGCGATCCTCCCGGACGGAGGAGACAGATATTTAAGTACTGGAATATTTGATTGATGTGTTAATATGAAGATCTTACCTGATGACCTGGCAGCTGTTCTTGAGTGCGATCCTGCAGTTGACTCTGAAGATGATGCAAGGAAATATCACACGGGTCTGCACGCAGTGTCAATGTACAGAGAAAGCCATGAATTGTGGCTCGAAGGAAAATACGACGAGGCGAGAAAGATAAATTATGAAGCACACACCCTTACAGGTGCCGATGTCCATCCGGGTGCAACAATCGGTAGATCGTTTTTTATCGACCATGCAACGGGTGTGGTTATTGGTGAGACAGCCATTGTTGGCGATCATGTTATCATGTACCAAGGGGTGACCCTGGGCGGTGTATCCTTCAACAAAGGAAAAAGACATCCGACGATTGGAAATCATGTAGTATTGGGTGCAAACGCAACTGTACTCGGAAACATCACCATAGGGAACAATGTGCGTATAGGTGCAGGTTCCGTCGTTCTGAAGGACGTACCAGATGACTGTACAGTAGTTGGGGTTCCAGGGAAGATAATTAAACGCAAAGGCGTGAGCACGGAATCAGAATTGAAACACAATGATCTTCCTGACCCTGTCAAAGATGAATTTTCTAGAGTAGAGGTTGAAATCACAAAACTCAAAAAACGTATTGAGGAGCTTGAGAACGACCTAAACAAAAAGTAAATTCCTCTGTCGCAACCTTTTTTCCATCAATCTTTATACGTAAGTAGAGGATTCTCGAAACATTATGTCCCTGATGATCCATAACACACTGACCAACAGGAAAGAAGAATTTATACCGATCGAAAAAGGCAAGGTCAAATTGTACGTCTGCGGTGTAACCGTCTACGACGATATCCATATGGGACACGCCCGAAGCATGATTGTTTTCGATATGGTCACGAGATACCTTAGATATTGTGGCTATCAGGTCACACATGTCACGAATTTCACAGACGTAGACGACAAAATCATTAGAAGAGCAAACGAAGAGGGGCTCGATGCCCTCGCATTATCAACGAGATACATTCAGAGATATTTTGAGGATGTTGTCAAATTAGGAATCAACAAAGCCGACATCTATCCTAAAGCAAGTGAAAGCATGGATGACATCATCCAGATGGTCCAAGAAATAATTGACAATGGATTCGGTTATGTCACACCTGACGGAAGTGTTTATTTCTCAATTGACAAAGTTAAGAGTTACGGACGCCTAACCAATCAAAAACTAGAGGACATGGAATCTTCAGGACGCATTGCATCAGATGAAAATAAGAAAAATCCAATGGACTTTGCTATATGGAAGGCTGCAAAACCTGATGAGATCTCATGGGAATCCCCCTGGGGAAAAGGAAGACCCGGATGGCACATTGAATGCTCAGCTATGATCAGGCACTACCTTGGAAACAAGATTGATATCCATGGGGGCGGCAATGACCTAATATTCCCACATCATGAGAACGAAATCCTTCAAACAGAAGCTGTGACCGGAGAACCATTGGCCAACTATTGGATGCACAATGGAATGCTTCAGGTCAAAGGCGAAAAGATGTCAAAATCTCTAGGTAATTTCTTCAGGGTAAAGGACGTCGCCGAGAAATATGATCAACACACCATCCGTTTCTATTTCCTCAACACACACTATATGAGTCCACTGGTTTACGGAGAAGAGACTGTTGACGAAGCGGCAGGTGCATTGAAAAGACTATGGAACAATTATCGTGAATTACAATCGTACGCCAAAAACGCTACTGATTTTCAGAGTATTGACAAAGGAGATCTCATTGAATCTTCAAGAAAAAAATTCATTGATGAAATGAATGATGACTTCAACACCCGCGGTGCCATTGAGGTTATGTTTGATATTGCTAGAACAACAAACAAGGCCATGGCTGATAAAACTCTATCAAAAAAAGATACAGAACAGGTCATTTCATTAATGAATGAATTCGATAGTATCTTAGGTATCCTGCCTGATAACAACAATTCCGATGAAACAATGGACAAGGTAATGAACATACTCATCGAACTTCGTGCAGAACTCAGAAAACGCAAAGCCTATGACCTTGCAGATCTAATTAGGGCGAAACTCACAGAAGCCGGAATTCAACTTGAAGACTCGGCAGAAGGGGCAAAATGGAAGAAGATTTGATCGTAAAAAAAGCCGAATTGATTCTCGGCGGTCCTGTCAAATTACCAAAGGACTACAAAGTTCCAGTAAGGATCTCCAGGTCTACCGCTGGCCCCGGAGCAGGAAGTCGTTCTATCGTTTTTACATTCAACGGATTAAGGGTAAAAAAAGCCATATCCTATGACGAAGGAGATTTTGAACTACACAGTGACAGAGGCACTCTTTTTATTACAAAAAAAGGAAAACCTTTCCTGTATGAAGTAAAAATTCAACCGGTAGCATTCCATTGCCCTGAACAAGCATTCTTCAATCTTGATCAAAGATGCATGTTCAACTGCATCTTTTGTGCTTCACCGCTTCTTGACAAAGATATAACAAAGGATCTTACAGACGAAAAAATTATTGAAATGATCAAGGAATCATTAGAAACGCAAAAAATCAAATCCATTGCGTTGACCAGTGGTGTTGTGGGAAACACTCAGGAAACAGTAGATAGATTTGTTTCCTGCATTAAAAAGTTAAGAGCAGCTTTCCCTGACATGCCGATCGGCGTCGAACCATACGTCGATTCTATCGAACAGATCGATTCTCTGCATGATGCAGGAGCTACAGAGATCAAAATAAATTGTGAGACGGCCCGGAAGGACATTTTTGAAAAAGCATGTCCTGAGTTAGATTATGATAACATATTCAAAATGCTGGAATATGCCGTATCGGTATTTGGTAAGGGCGCCGTGGCTAGTAATGTGATATATGGCCTTGGTGAAAACGATGATGATGTTATAGAGGTCATGGTAAGGCTCGGAATAAGAGGTATTGCGCCGGGGCTCAGGACGTTAAAACTTACTTCCATGAATAAAGATAATGTCATCAAATCATTGGGTGATATTAAACCGAATACCCCTGAAAGAATGATCTATCTTGCAAAAGAACAAAAAGAGATCTTTAAAAAATATGGACTGGACACCAGATCTTTCAAGACCATGTGCTTTGAATGTACCTGTTGCGATCTTGTCCCGTTCAAAGATCTGTGATTATCCTTCTTATTTTCTCAGAAAGTTCACATGCCTTGCACTTCGATCCCAATGTAGGTTCTCCGCACTGGCACTTATTCAATTCTACATGTTGGATTCCATTAGACAACATCGGAAGAAGTTTATCATAGGACGATAGAATGCTAAACTTCGAACCAGGTGACCTCATCTCCAGGTCATCAATGATATCGCGATATTGATTCCTCAGTGCAGCTTCCCAATATGGACATGTCCCGTTATGATATGTAATCCCTGCAACCATTGCATAGAGCAAAGATTCCTTTTCAGGTATTGTTCTCAAAGGATTAATTCTCGGGACCAATCCAGGCTGCACCTTCTTATGCGGACCTAATCTTGCCAATCTGTCCACATCCCCTCTCACAAAATTCATCATTATCGACTGTGCCATATCATCAAGATTGTGACCTGTGGCAAGATATGATGCGCCAATCTCATTTGCGATATCATTCATGCATTTCCTGCGAAATACGCCACAATATGTACATGGAGTACTATCTCCTGATAACGGTGCGACCTGATCCATTGTCAATCCGAACTCTTTCTCAAATGATGCTATGTGTAATGGAATGTCCCGGTCCTTGCAAAAATCTTTTACAATATCAATGCTCGATGGCCTGTATCCCTTAATACCTTCATCGATAGTGATGCAATGAAGTTCGACGTCCTTCTTTTTCCTTAAAACAATATCCAACATATGCAGGGTGACCATACTGTCCTTTCCGCCGGAAACAGCAACACCGATCACCTCGCCTGTCTTCAAATCGACCTGTTTTCTGAGTTCTCGCTTAACCCTTTTTTCCACGGATATTTTAAAGTGTTCAGGACAAAGGTGTGAACCATTGTACTTAATGTATGTAATGGCATCAAACGGACAGAGGTCGCATTTCACGACCGTATGACAGAAACACAGGATATAGGATTTGCGGTCATTCCATCATTTCTTCGACCTTCTTTGCCAATACCTTTGATGGAATGTCAGGTAAAGATATCAACGTCGTCCTTCCGCCGGTATTGCTGTCGGATATTGTTTTTGTAACAATCAGATTTATTTTTTCCAGATCCTGAACATATGACCAGAATTGCGTATGTTTCCTTGCTGCAACACCATACTCTTCACAAACCACAGCATAGGTCTTTTCTGCAGCAGGTGATTGGACATATGACATTGCCTTTATTGATCTGGCTATTGCCAATAGTGTGATCATATGATTCTGATCTAAATTGCTCAGTTTACTTTCTGTCACAACCGAATAGATCATTGCTTTGGCAGCACGGATTTCTTCAGCAGTGACGATACCATCTGATTTTTCTTCACCGATGCGCGCCGATTTATCTAAAAGGTCTATTGCAAATCTGGCATCGCCATATTCAGATGAAATATCGGCAATAAGGTCTATCGCATCCTCTTGCATTCCGCCTGTGACCAATGCCTCTTCGACACGCGTAGCGATTATCTCACGCAACTCATCCCTTGTGTACTTGTTGAATCGAATAGCATTCGTCCTTTTGAAAGTAGATAGTGATGCATCATCCAAACGATCCAGAACATATTCCTGTGAAATCAATATCAAAGAGACCGACGCTGAGACATTGATGTTTTCTTCGCTAAATCTTGATAATTGGTAAATGAGGTCTATAGAGCCTTTTTTTAAAAGAACATCGACTTCGTCCAAGACAATAATAAGTCTCTTCTTTTCCTTATCGATCTTTCCCCTCAACGCCCGCATCATCTCGGAAGATGCAAATCCTCTGTCTGGAAATCCAGGATCGTAATGTCTTATTAGCTGTAGGAGAACACCCGTTTCAGTACTTCTCTGTCTGCAATTTATCAAGACAAAATCAAGCGGCACATTATTTTTCATCCCGTATTGCATCATGTCCGCACAGAATCTTTTGGCGGTCGCTGTTTTTCCTGTACCGATACTACCTGTAAGAAATGCCGTTTCTGATCTTCCGTTCTCAATAACAGGACGGAATAACATCGACAAGCGCTGCATTTGTTCTTCACGACAAACAAGCTTTACTGGTACATAGTCAAATGACAACTTATTGCTGTCTTTAATGATAACTGATGCACGCTCTAACATTTTAATTCCTACTTACACGGATTAGACCAGAGCACGGAATGACCTCAATGCCTTTCTTTTGCCATATGTCTGCTATAAGATTAATTCCCAATGAATCAGATGCCATATGTCCCGAAACAATCATGTTAATATGGTGTTTTTTCGCCTCTTCGATGTGTGATTCGGGGAAGTGCATTCCAACCACAGTTCCTACACCTGCTATCTCCATCTTCTCATAGATCTCCTTGGGACCTGACGTTCCACCGGTCATCTTGAACACGATCTCTCCAGCATGTGCTTTTTTATCACCCACAACGATCTTCGGGGGAGAATTACACTTAGATGCAATCTGAAATTCGGATATCGTCATAAGACGGTCGATTATATCTTCTATATATGTCACTGGTTTCTTCTCGAACTCATTTTCCAAAAACTTCTGTACACAATTATCCGCAGGAGAATGAATATTCATAATTGGAATATTCAGAAGTTTTGCAGCATCCACTGCCTGATTATAATTGGAAGGCATAACAGCACGTAGCACTTCAGACATACGCGCTCTCATCAATCCTTCTGTAACATTGATTGGTATACCGCTGTTATGATACATCTCAGCCTGCATCCACATTACTTCTGGAAAAGGTATCTTTGCCAATCCCAAAGGGTGGTGACCTACGATTCCAGATATCTTTTCCCCTTTCTCCTTCAGTCTGTCTGCAAGAAGTACTTCTCCGGTATCGATGTCTATGCCCCACATGAGCTTTTCAACATCAACATCTTCATCGCCCCAAGAAAAACGCGAGTCTGCATACGGATTCCATAATCTTTCCTGATCGTAATACTGTTTCTTGTCCACATCCATCTTTTTAAAAGTATCTTTCGCCTCCTTGAGAACGAGGTCCACTTCTTTCTTAGGTCTTGGATCATTCTTGATTCCCGCCTCAATGGCCAACTTGTAGACATCAATGATCTTCATATGACCGCAGTATGACTTATTTGTTGATAATCATATTCACTTGCAACTCGACAGTAGCGAAACTTTATGTCCGTTGATTCCATTGTTACTTTAGGATTCTGATGAATGAAATTTGGACTGAAAAGTACAGACCGAAAAACCTGAACGAAGTCACTGGTCAAAAACACGTTGTCGAAAGACTCAAAGCATATGTCTCAACAAGGAATATGCCACACCTTCTGCTCACTGGACCTGCAGGAACTGGTAAGACCACATGTTCCCTCGCAATGGCAAAAGAGATGTTCGGAGACGGCTGGAAGGGCAACTTCATCGAACTGAATGCTTCCGATGAAAGGGGAATTGATGTCGTCAGAGGTAAGATTAAAGAATTCGCCAGAACAGCACCCTTGGGTGGTGCAGAATTCAAAATAATTTTCATGGACGAAGCGGATGCTTTGACATCCGATGCACAAGCTGCACTAAGGAGAACAATGGAAAAATATTCCAAAATCTGTCGTTTCATTCTTTCATGTAACTATTCATCCAAGATCATTGACCCTATTCAGTCTAGATGCGCGGTTTTCAGATTCAAACCTCTCACACATGATGATATCAAAGAATTCCTAGACAAGATCATAACCGCTGAAAATGTCAAGATAGACCATGATGCATTGGAAGCTCTCATTCATGTTGCCAGAGGTGACATGAGACGTGCCGTGAACTCTCTACAGGTGGCAGCATCCTTGGACAAGCCAATTGACATCGATACCGTTTATCAAACGACAGGTATGGCAAATCCAGAAGAGGTAAAGAAAATGCTTGAAACAGCACTTTCAGGCAATTTTGTCGGGGCAAGAGATAGCTTGGACGAAATCATGATCATGTACGGCCTGTCTGGACAGGACATTATAAAACAAATCCACTCATCATTCTTCGAACTCAGTATCACAGATATTGAGAAGGTAAGATTGATGGATAAGACCGGCGAAATCGAATTCCGTATCGTTGAAGGAAGCAACGAACGTATTCAATTGGAAGCACTGCTTGCATATCTTGTGATGATCGGTGGTACAAAAAGATGATCAGTAACGATTATCAAATATACGATTTGATTTTTTCTCGCTACGTGGCAACTCTCCAATAGACACAGCTTTAGGAAAAATAGTGATCCCGATCTTCCCCTTGAATTCATCACGTACAGTATGCTCTATTTTCTCATATTCACTTTTATCGATACCTGTCTCGAATAATAGTGTCAAAATATCCTTTCCATTCAAATGATCGATGATCACCTGATATTCACTGCTGACACCATCAATATTATTCAGAAGCTCATCGATTTGCCCTGGGAAGATGTTCACACCTTTTACCTTCACCATATCATCAGTACGCCCAATGAGAATATCGATACGCGGAAACTTGGAACCGCACACACACTCACCCGGAATGATACGCGTAAGATCGTGTGTTCTGTATCGTATCAAGGGTGCACCCTGTTTTCTTAAGGTAGTGATCACCAATTCACCATATGTTCCATCTGGAACATTTTTTCCGGTCTTTGGATCTATGATCTCAAAATAAACGTAATCGTCCCAGTAATGCATTCCGCTGTTATGACCACAACTAATTCCGATTCCAGGGCCATATATCTCTGTAAGGCCATAGATATCATAGAGCTCTACGCCCAACTCGTTTGCGATGCGATTACGCATCTTGTCTCCCCAACGTTCAGAACCTATCAGCGCTTTCTTCAAACGTATGCTTTCTTTCTTATTGCGGGCAGTAATCTCCTCAGCTAAAAGTAATGCATATGAGGAAGTGGAACACAATATCGTACTTTTCAAATCTTCCATCATTCTGATCTGCTTATCAGTATTTCCAGGACCCATTGGGATGACCATTGCACCAAGACGTTCGGCACCGGATTGAAAACCTATTCCTGCTGTCCAAAGACCATATCCTGGTGTAACGTGCACCCTATCAAGATTTGTCACACCCGCCATTATGTAACAGCGTTCGAACATCACGGTCCAATCTTCTATATCCTGCTTCGTATAAGGGATTATGACTGGAGTTCCCGTGGTTCCAGATGATGAATGTATCCTTACAACATCTTCATCAGGAACAGATTGTAGACCAAGGGGATAAGCATCGCGAAGTTCGCATTTATCTGTCAATGGAAGCTTTTTAAAATCTTCGATCTTTTTAATCTTTGAGAGATCGATACCCTCATACTTTTGTCTGTAAAACAGACTCCTTTCCTTAATTGTCGATAATTCTTCACTTACTATTTTGAACTGGTCTTCGGTCATCATACATATCGCTATGATACCCGAATAAAATAAAGGTATATCAATGCATGTATCTTTTATACCATTAATGCACAAAATAATACATTATTCTTTCTTACGAAGAAATCCAAACAATCCTCCTCCAACACTCTCCGCACCTTTGACCTTTGCAATGACATCGGGTGTATCTGTACTCGAAAAAGAGATTGTCACAGATTCGATCTTCTTAAAGTAGAGCTTGCCTTTTTCTTTAGAAGACATCTCTTCCAATAATGTCTTTGCGTCTTTATTACCATTGAGCGATGCTTGAGACAGCAATCTTACTGCATTATTATGATCGGCTTCTACCCCCTGGCCTTCCTCATACATCTTTCCGAGCATGTATGCACATCCGTAATGCTTAGCTTCCACACCTTTTCGAAACAATTTGGAAGCTGCAATGTAATTCTCTGGAACTCCTTTGCCGTTATAATATGCCAGTCCGAGTTTGTAATGACCTTCAGGATCGTCAGAATCTGATGCTAACCGATACAATTTGAATGCGTTTTTGTAATCACGCTCAGGATTATTGATGTCAGAAAATGCATCACCGAGTGCAACACGCGCAACTGAATATCCTCTGTCTGCTGACAACATGAACCATCGTAATGCCTCTCTGTAGTCTTTGAAAACCCCCTGTCCGTTATAGTAACAGACACCGACGTAATACTGGGCCTTTGCATAACCTTGTTCGGCAGAAAGCGCAAACCATCTGATCGCTTCGTCATAATCTTTTTTAACAGGATTTCCCACATAATACGCAAGACCGACATAATATTGCGACTCGTCTATTCCCTGTTCAGCGGCCTTAACGAACCAACCATAAGATGTTACTATATCTCTGTAGACCAGATCTCCATTGTAGAACATCTTCGCATATTCGTTCTGTGCATACGGATTTCCTGCTTCTGCAGCCCTTCTTACCAATTCGATACCATACTTAAGAGATTCGTCTTCTTTACCCAGAAGAATTTTTCGACCTTCCTCGTAAAACTGCTGTGCGTCATCCTGATCCATCAGACAACACCTCTTACCTTCAATTCGGCTTCAAGAATCTCCTCCTCTGAAAGCGAAACACTTTCTGAAAGATCACAGTTTACTATCTTTCCGTTACAATCAACAGATACTCTTAATCTGCCTTCGATATCTGCTGCGAATCTTATAGCCAATCTGGTCCTTCCTCTTGATATCCTACCCGACAACGGAAAAGTAAATGTAGAGACCAACCTCGCCTTTGCAGGATCAATATAATCCTCACCGAGTTTAGCATTTGATTTATAAACCGAGATCTGTAGATTTTCCTGATCGTCCCTTTTTGGTCTGCACATCAAAGTAGATTCCATTGGTAACGGAACGTTCCTATACAGAATGTTACACACCTTTTCCTGTCCGTCAATACCTGCCATTATCCCAAACGTTCTACTAAGAACATTAACAACACTGATATCCCTCTTTCCAAATATTGATTCAGCATATATCGCGGCACCTCTGGCCACCGCATGCTCTGGATCAAAAAACTGAATATCTGTTGAGGGATAAGCATCTTCTAACGATCTCATGACCTGAGGCATTAATGTCGCTCCGCCGACCAACACTATCTCGTCGATCGAATTCATTTGGAGCTTTGCATTTCTTAAGGCAGAACCAACTAACTCAATGGTTTTTGTCATTAGCCAGGTCGTTGCCTCTTCAAGCTCTTCTCTCCTAACAGTATACATCACAGATGTACCGTTAACATCAATCGTACTTACGACCTTGTTCTGGAATGTCAGTAACTCTTTTTGCTTTTCCGCCTCATGCATTATGTTCTTTCTGAACATAGCGTCTGATTCAATATCTTCCGCTGAAAGACCAACAGTATCGAGCACTTTTTTCTGAATAATACTTGCTAACTGGAGATCCCAATCCCTTCCTCCGAGATTCTTGTTTCCTTCAAGTGACAGCGTCTGAAAATTTCCATTGGAGATCTTTAGAACGGTAGCATCGAATGTTCCTCCCCCGAGATCAAAGACAATGATCGTCCTATTGACGGCATCACCACGTCCGATACCATAAGACAACGCCGCCGCAACAGACTCATTAAGCAACTCCGCTTGTTCAATACCAACAATCCTTGCCGCTTCCAAGGTAGCATTCCTTTCAGCATCCCCATACTCCCCCGGAACGGTAATTACTGCCTTCTTGACCTGAAAATCTTTTGTTTTCTCAAAATCAGATATTAGCTTTTTCAAAACTATTGCAGAAAGTTCCGTCGACGTATATGGACGATCCTGAATCTTCCTTGTATATCTGGTTCCCATTTGCTTTTTAAAACCAGAAACGACAGAATTGAGATTATTGGAAGAAAGCTCTTTTGCTCTGTTACCGACTATTTTACCCTGTTCAGTGAAAAATACAACTGATGGTAAAATATCCCTTCCATCAGTTCCATAGGCAATCTTGACCTCCCCATTGCGATCTACATACGCTAAACAGCTGTTAACCGTTCCAAGGTCCATACCCACGTAATAATCGTCACTCAACCTTGTTCCCTCACTTTCCAGCAACCCCTTCTTTTGTCAATAGTATCCAGGATATTAACAGTTGTCACAACTTATTTTAATCCAATAATGTGTCCATTTTTATCTATATCCATACGAGTGGCCGCAGGAACCTTCGGAAGACCTGGCATAAGTGTCATCTGACCGCATATCGGAACTATGAATCCTGCGCCAGCCGAAATCTGAACCTCTTTTACTGTCAATTTCCATCCAGTGGGTGCCCCTTTTCGTCTCGGATCGTCAGAAATTGATGCTTGGGTCTTCGCAATACAGATTGGAAGATTGCCATAACCTTCCTCTTCTAATCTTTCAATCGCTTTCTCTGCCACAGGAAGATAATTCACCATGGCAGCACCATAAGTGGACTTTCCAATGATCTCTATCTTCTCTTTGATAGACTTGTTCAATGGGTAGAGGAATTTAAAATCTGCTTTTTTTGTATCAATTGTGTCAATGACCTTCTGAGCAAGCTCTTTTCCTCCTTCTCCGCCGTTTACAAATACATCCGATTCAGCTGAAGAAACATCTAGACCTTCGCAATGTTTTCTGATCTTATCAAGAAAATTCTCGCAATCATTAGGAAAACGATTGATAGCAACTACCACCGGAACACCATACATCCTAAGGTTGGAGATGTGCTTATCCAAATTAGAAAATCCTAATTCGAGCGCTTCTGCATTCATCGAAGACTCGTCGGTTAATTTAGCACCGCCATGCATCATCAACGCACGTACTGATACCACGATCACAACACAATCTGGTGTAAAATTTGATTGTCTACAAACAATGTCCATAAACTTTTCTGCGCCCAGATCAGCAGCAAAACCTGCCTCAGTAACTGCATAATCGCCTAATTTAAGCGCTATCCTCGTAGCAATGATGCTATTTGAACCATGAGCAATATTTGCAAATGGAAATCCATGAACAAATACCGGCTGTCCTTCCAGTGTCTGCACAAGATTTGGATTGATCGCATCCTTTAAAAGAACCAACATTGCTCCTACGCAATCAAGGTCCTTTGCCGTAATTGTTTTTCCACTAAATGAATAACCGACAACAATCTTTTCCAACCTTGCCCTAAGGTCGTCAAAATCTGAGGCCAATGCAAGAATCGCAGATATCTCAGATGCGGACGTAATAAGGAAACCACTTTCATGCGGTACGCCACCCAGAGATTTTCCACCCAATCCAACTACGATATTCCTTAATTCACGGCAATCCATATCAATTGCTTTTTTTAATGCTATTTGCGTAGGATCTATACACAGTTCGTTACCTTTAGCAATATGATTTTCAATCATTGCCGAAAGTAAATTGTGAGCAGTACTCACAGCATGAATATCTCCTGTAAAATGAAGATTTATATCCCACATGGGATACACTTGCGAATAACCTCCGCCAGTCGCACCTCCCTTAATACCAAACGTGGGTCCGATAGATGGCTCCCTGAGCGCTCCGACCACTTTTTTTCCAAGCTTGCTCAGCCCCTCTATGAGGCCTATGGTCGTGACTGTCTTCCCTTCCCCAGCAGGAGTTGCGGTGATCGCTGTTACAAGAATCAATTTGCCATCCGATCTGTCCTTAAATCTTGACAATACCGTAATCGGTACCTTTGCAATATATTTGCCATAGGGAATCAGATCATCCGCGGAAATACCGATTTCTGCAGCAATATCTACTATTGGCTTTACTTTTGCTTCGCTCGCAATCTCAAGGTCGGTCTTCATACTCTCACTGGCATTGTAATCCCATGTCGCGTTTTTAAACACTTCCTATTCAAAGATCCGCCATCCTTTTTTCTTAGATTTTACTTAAATTCTCATGAATTATAGAATACTGAATACTCACACGACAATTTGTTGTAATATCAACAATTATCAAAACAGCATTATCGTACCATCAACATGTTCTAAACCTGGTATATTCACTGTAATAGTTCATTCATTACTACAATGAAATGTTACTATCCCTTGGGGCACTACATGGATGAGAATACAGTTAATCTGAAAGAATATGAAGCATTGTGCGTAATGAGAGATATTGC